>NZ_BAABMO010000046.1:0-22068 GCF_054767435.1 Proteus sp. MB838 | reverse complement strand
TGGCGGGATTACCCATCGCGGCTGCATTAGGGGCGACAGGGGGCAATCCGGATGCTGGCCTTGAAGTATTACTTACAGCATCACCACAAGCTATCGCTCAGGCTAAGACATTGGTTGCTGAAGGAAAAGTGACGGTTGGCGTGAAAACGCCATGTAGTGATGTACTCTACTCCGAAGCAAAAGTATATGGTCAGTCAGGTTATGCCATTGTCAGTATTGCTAAAGAGCATACCCATGTTATGCGCTGTGAGTGTAATGGCAAAGTTGTTTTTGAGGATGATAAAACGAGTTTGACTCATGCCGGGGATAGCGTAGAAGAAAAGCCTTTTGCGACGGTTTGTGCTGAAGATATTTATCGCTTTGCACTCAATGTACCTATAGATCAAGTCGCCTTTATGCTTGATGCGGCTTATCTAAATGGTGCTTTATCAGAAGAAGGACTAAAAAATAGTTATGGGTTGGCGATAGGGCGGACGCTGGTTTCACAGCAAGAGAATGGCTTATTAGGTAAGGATTTACTGAGTGAAATCATGATAAGAACGTCTGCCGCTTCAGATGCACGTATGGGGGGCGCTGTATTACCTGCTATGAGTAACTCAGGCTCCGGTAATCAAGGCATTGCTGCAACATTGCCGGTAATGGTAGTTGCTGAATTTATTCAAGCAGATGACGAAACTTTATTACGGGCATTAGTTTTATCGCACTTAATGGCGATTTATGTTCATAGCCATTTCCCACCTCTGTCTGCATTGTGTGCGGCAACCACTGCATCAATGGGGGCGGCTGCGGGTATGGCATGGCTACTGACTAAAGATTTCACCACTGTAAGTATGTCAATCAACAGTATGATTGGTGATATTAGTGGCATTATCTGTGATGGCGCCTCGAATAGCTGTGCAATGAAAGTATCAAGTAGTGCGGCGAGTGCGTATAAAGCCGTTTTAATGGCGATGCAAAATCAAAGTGTAGCGGGCACTGACGGGATTGTCAGTGATGATGTTGATAGTTCAATTGCGAATCTCTGCGCATTAGCCAGTCGTGCAATGCAACATACAGATATTCAAATTATTGAGATCATGGAAGAAAAAGCACGCCGTAATGCCGGGGAAAAGCAGCAAGCTGTCAATGCATAAAAGGCAAAGACCTAAAAAGACAGTGAAAAATGTTGTAATGCAGTAAAGAAAATACCTGCTTATGAAAATAGGCAGGTATTTTTTTAAGCTAATATCAGCAACGAATGGTTGGTTATATTAATTAACTGACGGCTGCAAAGGCTTGTGCAATGCGCTGCACATTATTGTTATTGACACCCGCCATACAAACACGACCTGTACCAATCAGGTAAATACCAAACTCTTCACGTAATCTATCTACTTGCTCTGGTGAAAAGCCGGTATAACTGAACATACCGCGTTGTGTTAATAAATGATCAAAGTTTTTCTCAGGTAATGCTTCTTTTAAGGCATTAACTAAAGTTACACGCATCTCTTTGATGCGGTCACGCATATGAGCCACTTCTTTTTGCCATTGCGCGGTTAATACATGATCTGATAAAACTTGATTAACCAGTTGTGCGCCATAGTTAGCAGGACTTGAATAGATACGACGTGCGCCCGCTTTTAATTGCCCTAATACATGCTCACACTCTTTCGCGTTATCACATACAATCGATAAGCCACCCGCCCGTTCCCCATAAATCCCGAAGATTTTAGAGAATGAGTTACTGACTAATACAGGTAACCCTGCTTTTGCCATAACGCGAACCGCATAAGCATCATCATCTAAACTTTCAGCAAATCCCTGATAAGCAATATCAAGGAAAGGGATTGCTTGACGCGCTTTTAGGATCTCAATGACCTGATCCCATTGTCCTTTGGTGAGATCGGATCCTGTTGGATTATGGCAACATGGGTGCATCAGTACGATGCTTTTTTCAGGAAGTTTTTTAAAGCAATCTATTAATGCATCGAATTTGACCCCTTTGGTTTCGGGATCAAAATAAGGATAATAATTTACTTTAAAACCGGAGCCCGCAAAAATAGACGCATGATTGTCCCAAGTGGGATCACTGATCCAAACTTCAGAGCTTGGAAAATAGCGATGTAGAAAATCTGCGCCGACTTTTAGCGCTCCGGAGCCACCTAATGTTTGTATGGTAGCAATCTTTTTGTCTGCAATAAGCGGGTTATCAGCACCAAAAAGGAGAGTCTGTACTTCGTGGCGATAAGGGGCGAGTCCTTCCATTGGCAAATACAGTGTTGCGGTAGGTGTCATCGCATTAAGCTGCTGACGCGCCACAGACACAGTGCCTAGAATGGGGGTTTTGCCTTCTTCATCATAATAAAGACCAATACTTAGGTTAATTTTATCTTGACGTGGATCTTTATTATAGACATCCATTAATGAGAGAATCGGATCTCCCGCAAACGCTTCAACCTGTTGAAACACGGCTTTTATTCTCCAATCACTTTTTGTGTGCCAGATAGATACAATATCTTGTGTGCTATTGTTCGTCTAGGTATTCCATAATGACGCGCGAAGTTAATTTGGTAATTAATTCGTACGCGCTAATACCACTATATTTGGCAATTTCTTCTACGGGTAGCACATCTCCCCATAAAATAGCTTCATCACCGACACGATCAATTAGCTCAGATCCCAAATCGACGCTGATCATATCCATAGAAACGCGTCCAACAATCGGCACTTTTCGACCGTTGATCCAAACAGGAGTACCAGAAGGTGCACTACGTGGGTAACCATCACCATAACCGATAGCAATAACACCCAGATAAGTATCTTTTTCACTTACCCATGTACCACCATAACCAACGGGTTCACCTGCTTTATGTTTACGAACCGCAATAAGGCTCGTTTTTAGTGTCATTGCCGGGGTTAAACCAAAGTCTTTACCTGTTCTGTTATCACCCGTTGGTGAGATACCGTATGTGATGATCCCAGGGCGAACCCATTGATAATGGACTTGTGGCCAAAATAAAATTCCCGCAGAAGCAGCGATAGATTTATCACCCGCTTTATCTTGGATAAAGGTTTGAAATAGCTGAATTTGATTTTGTGTGACTTCAGGAATATCAGGCTCATCCGCGCGACTAAAATGACTGACCAAATTGACGGGTTGTTGGACATTTTTACAAGCACAAAGTCGTTGATAAAAAGCCTCAGCTTCTTCAGGACGGACGCCTAAACGATGCATTCCAGTATCGAGCTTCATCCAGACTTTTACGGGTTCTTCTAAATCGGCATTTTCTAACGCTTCGAGTTGCTCTTCACTATGAACAACAGTCTCAATATGGTTAACCACCAAAATGGGTAAATCAACAGCATCAAAGAAGCCTTCAAGTAGTAGGATGGGTTTCACAATCCCCCCACTACGTAATGTTAAAGCTTCACCGATACGTGCTACGCCAAAACAATCAGCATCATCCATTAAAGTATATGCTGTTTCTAATAACCCATGACCATAAGCGTTTGCTTTCACGACAGCTATCAGGTGGCTATGTGGTGCATAGTCTCTCACATGCTGAAAATTGTGACGCAGAGCGCGGCGATCTATTACTGCGGTTGCCGCTTTCATGTTATTTCTCTATTTCCTTTTATTCCGTCAAGGTGGATGGTTATTCGTCGTCGTAAGCAGGGCCTGCGTAGTTATCAAAGCGAGACCATTGACCATTAAAGGTTAGTCTTACCGTACCGATAGGGCCATTACGCTGTTTACCAATGATAATTTCTGCCACCCCTTTTAGGTCGCTATTTTCGTGATAAACTTCGTCACGATAGATAAACATAATCAAGTCGGCATCTTGCTCAATAGAGCCCGATTCACGTAAGTCAGAGTTAACTGGGCGCTTATCAGCACGTTGTTCCAAACTACGGTTTAACTGTGACAGAGCGACAACAGGAACCTGTAATTCTTTAGCTAATGCTTTCAAAGAGCGTGAAATTTCAGCAATTTCTAAAGTTCGGTTCTCAGATAATGAAGGTACTCTCATTAACTGCAAGTAGTCAATCATGATTAGGCTTAAACCGCCATGTTCACGATAAATTCTTCGGGCACGAGAGCGCACCTCGGTGGGGGTTAAACCAGAGGAATCATCAATATACATATTACGTTTTTCAAGCAAAATACCCATGGTACTTGAAATACGCGCCCAATCTTCATCGTCAAGTTGCCCAGTACGAATACGGGTTTGATCCACGCGAGACAATGAAGCGAGCATACGCATCATGATTTGGTTACCTGGCATCTCTAAGCTAAAGATAAGTACAGGTTTTTCTTCCGTCATTGCCGCATTTTCGCATAAGTTCATCGCGAAGGTGGTTTTACCCATAGAAGGACGTGCTGCGACAATAATTAAATCTGATTTTTGCAGTCCGGCAGTTTTTTTATCCAGATCTTGATAGCCACTGGATACCCCCGTCACACCATCATGAGGTTTTTGGTAGAGTTGCTCTATTTTTTCAACGGTTTCTTCTAAAATGGCATCAATTGCTTTTGGCCCTTCATCTTTATTGGCGCGGGTTTCGGCAATTTGAAAGACGCGAGATTCAGCAAAATCGAGCAGATCTTCGCTGGTGCGTCCTTGGGGATCAAATCCAGCATCAGCAATTTCATTGGCGACTTTGATCATATCGCGAACGACAGCACGCTCACGAACAATGTCGGCATAAGCGTTAATATTGGCTGCACTTGGCGTATTTTTGGATAGTTCTGCTAAATAAGCAAAGCCTCCAACGCTTTCTAATTCTGCGTTTTGTTCTAGTGCTTCTGATAAGGTTATCAGATCAATAGGTTTACCCAGCTCAAGTAAACGCTGCATTTGCGCAAAAATAGTGCGATGAGGTCGGCTATAAAAATCATCGGCAGTGACACGCTCGGAGACATTATCCCAACGCTCGTTATCTATCATTAGACCGCCTAACACCGATTGTTCGGCTTCTAGCGAATGGGGGGGAAGTTTCAACCCTTCCATTTGGCGATCTTTTATCTCAGACATTAGCTTGTCAGTGGTCTTGTTTCTGGCCATAAATCCTGCACAAAGTCGAAAAAATATCAATCAGCGCATTAGTATACGCTAACCCAATAATCTGTGCCTTGTAGAAATAACGATCATTTGTCATTATCTCTACAGGTCGTTACAACGCTGGTTTATATAATCCTAGGTCAATCATCAATCTTATAAAGGAGATTACGATGGCTAAACGCATTCAGTTTGCAGCTCATGGTAATGCCGATGTACTCGAGCTAACTTCATTTACCCCCGCCCCTCTAGGCGATAACGAAGTACAGGTTGCCAATAAAGCCATTGGCATTAATTATATTGATACTTATGTGCGTAGCGGATTATATCCAGTAGAGCATTTCCCAAGTGGCTTAGGAACTGAAGCTGCCGGTGTTGTGATTAAAACAGGCGCTCATGTTACTTCACTTAAAGAAGGGGATAGAGTTGTATATGCACAATCTCCATTAGGCGCCTACAGTGATACGCATAATGTACCAGAAAATAAAGTAGCTCGCCTGCCTGATAATATCTCTTTTGAACAAGCCGCCGCCTCTTTTTTGAAAGGATTAACGGTTTATTATCTATTCAATGAAACATACAAATTACGTGCAGGGGAAACCTTTTTATTCCATGCAGCGGCTGGTGGCGTCGGGCTAATTGCCAGCCAATGGGCGAAAGCGATTGGCGCTAAAATGATTGGTACCGCAGGCAGTGATGAGAAAGTGGCTAAAGCTAAGGCCGCAGGTGCATGGAAAGTGATTAACTATCAAACTGAATCTATTGTTGAACGTGTCCTTGCGCTCACCAATAACCAAAAAGTACCCGTTGTGTATGATTCTGTTGGCAAAGCAACTTGGTTGGATTCGTTGCACTGTTTGCAACGCCGAGGCTTAATGGTCAGTTTTGGTAACGCTTCTGGTGCGGTAACAGGGGTTGATTTAGGTATTCTTAATAAATTGGGTTCACTTTATGTTACTCGTCCTTCTATTTCCGGCTACATTACGACGCGCGAAGAGTTAGATGCAGCAAGTGAAGCACTATTTACGTTAATTGGTCGTGGTAAAATTGATGTCAGTGTGCCAGATAATCAGAAATTTGCATTAGCTGATGCTAAAGCCGCACACCGTTATCTTGAAAGTCGTCAATCTCAAGGTTCAAGTCTATTGATCCCATAGTTTTTAAAGTTTACAAGTATAAAAAATCCATCTTTATTAACTGATTAACTAAATAGTTGATTAAGCAATTTGAGTAAGATGGATTTTTATCACGGGTTAAAAAGGACTATTTTTCGGTCACAAACTTGAGCGCATTCTCTAGCACGGTTAAATCAGCACCTTGTTTGTGGGCATTTTCACTTAAATGACGGCGCCATTGTCTTGCCCCAGGAATACCTTGGAAAATTCCCAACATATGGCGGGTGATATGACCTAAATAAGTGCCTTGTGAGAGCTCTTTTTCAATATAAGGATACATAGCTTTTACGGCAGCGACGGCATTAGTAACAGGTAACTGATTATCAAAAAGCACGTGATCCACATGAGCCAATATTGATGGATTTTGATAAGCCTCGCGACCTACCATAACACCATCCATATATTTTAAGTGCTCCTGCGCCTCTTCTAGTGACTTAATTCCCCCATTAATTGCCATAGTGAGATGCGAGAAATCACGTTTTAATTGATAAACACGAGGATAATCTAAAGGAGGCACTTCGCGGTTTTCTTTGGGGCTTAATCCCGATAACCAAGCTTTGCGAGCATGAATAATAAAGGTATCGCAGTTATTATCACGGCTGACGGTATCAATAAAATCACATAGAAATTGATAACTATCTTGGTTGTCGATGCCAATACGTGTTTTTACCGTCACAGGAATATCGACCACATCACGCATAGCTTTCACGCAATCTGCAACGAGTTGTGCTTCACCCATTAAACAAGCACCAAAGCGTCCATTTTGTACCCGATCAGAAGGGCAACCTACATTTAAATTAATTTCATCATAGCCACGCTCTTGTGCCAATTTTGCACATTGCGCTAACGCTTGTGGATCACTGCCGCCAAGCTGTAATGAGATCGGGTGCTCTTCGTTGCTATATTTTAAATAATCACCTTTGCCATGAATAATGGCACCTGTTGTGACCATTTCAGTATACAGCAAAGTATTTTTGGTAAGCTGGCGAAAGAAATAACGGCAATGGCGATCAGTCCAATCGAGCATAGGTGCAACAGAGAAGCGATTCAAATTATCTGTTCTTTTATTATCATTAATAGGGTGATTTTCTGTTGTTTTATTGCGTTCTGTATTTTCTGACATGCTGTAATTCTTTCGTCGATTTAGATGGCGACTACCCTGATGAACATAAAGGTAGAAATAAAGGAGTAGTATAACATAGCAAGTTGTTAAGTATGATACAGCCAGAAAGATAAGTATTAAAGATTAAAGTAGATGCATTTTGGTCAAGTTATTGCTACTTGCTACGCCATTTGCTTGATGGAGGAATGTGTTTAGTTCGATATGAGAGGGGCGACTAATACACAGTATATTATCTTAATAATTAAATTTATCTCAATGCTATTAAAAATGAAAATAGCCAATGCTCAAAAATCTACGTTATAAAACAAAAGTAAAAATAAAAAATAGAAAAGGAGCATTGGTTATGAATATTGAAAGGAAAATACTAGTCAAACTAAAAAATACACATTCACTTGATCAAAATAAAAAACTATTACGCTCTGGTTACCATAATCAATATAATACATTTTTATCTAATATTTCTTTTGTTCCAGTATTATCATCATCACAATTACCACCTAAAAATCATCTTTCTCTTACATCAAATCATTTAAATGATTACTATTATTTAAATTTACCTAATGATAACACATATACATTAGATGAAATTATTAAAATATTAAAACAACATCCTGATATAGAATATGTGCAAAAAATTCCAAAATTACCTGTACAGCCACCTAATATTACGCCGGATTTAACTCGCCATCAGCATTATTTAAAAACCCCAAAAATAAAATCAAATGAAATAACTGGGTTAGGTATTATAGACGCTTGGAATAAAAATGCTTATGGACAAGGTATACAGGTGGCCGATATTGAGTGGGATTTTGATTTATCACATCCCGATTTGTTAGCTAATAATATCACGCCACTTTTTCCTTTAACTGAAAAAACCGATCAAGCCGACCATGGTACGGCAGTGGCGGGGTTAATTATGGGGAAAAAAGACGGTAAAGGTATTACTGGGCTTGCTTATAAATTAGATATGTTTTATGCCATATCAGAATTAAGCAGTGGTCGTATTGAAGCAATTATTGCCAGTAAACAGAAATTACACGCGGGTGATATTGTTTTATATGAGATGCAGACAGTTTGTGAACATCATGCTTATGTTCCTGCTGATTATGAAATGCATATCTGGGAGGCAACTCGTACATTAACAGAAGCGGGGATTATTGTGATCATGGCTGCCGGCAATGGAGGGGTTGATCTCGATTTACCTTTTTATGATAGCTATCGTCAACGTAGCGATAACCACTCTATACGTGTCGGTGCGGGCTCGCCTTATACGCTAAATCGTTTACCTTTCTCAACGCATGGCTCCCCCATTCATGTGCAAGCATGGGGAGAAGATGTGACTACTGCCGGATATGGTGATCTTTTTCATGGTGACGGGAATAACAAATATACGGCTAATTTTAGTGGAACATCATCAGCCTGTGCATTAGTCGCGGGGGCGGCTGCGGTTATTCAATCTTGGTATAAAGATAAAACCAACACGGTATTAACGCCAATAGAGATGCGAGAGCTACTGATTAAAACAGGAACTTATCCATCATTAAATGAAAAGATAGGCCCTTTGCCTAATGTAAATAATGCCATCTTACATTTAAAAAATTTAATCCAATATAATTAATAGAAAGGATACCTTCTATGGCTTAAGACTATGGAAGGTATTTTTAGTATTTATCTTGCTGAAAATAATCTTTTTTAAGTCTGTTTTAGACTTGAAAATACCGCGATAGAATGATTTGTGATAAAAAATTTATTTAATCATAAATTAAAATAATTTATTAGTATTTATACTTATTATTAATTATTTGATTATATTCTATTTTTTGTTTTTTATAACAAAGTCGAGAGTTATGATGAAAAGCTTAAAAATGAATAGTTTTTCATAAGAAATGTACCTTTTTGCTTTCAATTTTACCTCACTACGTTTATCATTTGCCCCTTGTACTATACATACGGCGTTGCTGGTTTTGGGCTTCTGTGGAGCATACTGCTCCGGCAGCTCACACAGTCTTTTCCGGCGGCGGTTCTATCTGCATTATTCTTCGGGATAGAGTATTACCTTAAATGACTGAGAAAACATCTCTGACACCACTAGTCGAATTAAAATCCTTAAGTAAAGGTTTCGACGGAAAACAAATCATTTCCCGCCTCGATCTGACTATCAACCATGGCGAGTTTTTAACCATACTCGGCCCTTCAGGCTGTGGTAAGACGACGGTATTACGTTTAATTGCGGGCTTAGAAGACGCGGATGATGGACAAATTATCCTAGATGGACAGGATATTACCCATATTCCAGCAGAACAGCGTTTTGTAAATACCGTTTTCCAAAGTTATGCCCTGTTTCCCCATATGACCGTATTTGAAAATGTGGCTTTTGGTCTACGTATGCAGAAAACACCTGCTGCAGAGATCAATAGTCGCGTTATGGAAGCGTTACGTATGGTGCAACTGGAGGACTTTGCCCAACGTCGTCCTGCTCACCTTTCTGGTGGTCAACAGCAACGGGTTGCGATTGCACGGGCGGTGGTCAATAAGCCGAAGGTATTGTTGTTAGACGAATCATTGTCTGCTCTGGATTACAAATTACGTAAGCAGATGCAAAATGAGCTAAAAGCCTTACAACGAAAACTGGGGATCACCTTTATTTTCGTCACCCACGATCAGGAAGAAGCACTGACTATGTCAGATAGGATCGTGGTAATGAAAGAAGGGCGTATTGAGCAAGATGGCACGCCTCGAGAAATCTATGAAGAGCCAACTAACTTATTCGTTGCGCAATTTATAGGTGAAATCAATATCTTTGATGCACGTGTCCTACATCGTATTGATGAGACACGTATTAGAGCGGATGTTGAAGGGCACGAATGCGATATTTATACGCAATTACCTGTTACTCAAAATCAGCAACTGAAAGTGTTACTCAGACCAGAAGATCTGCGCGTTGAAGAGATACACGATCTTGAAAACCTTCCGGGACTTATCGGTTATGTTCGTGAACGTAACTATAAAGGCATGACGCTAGATTCTGTTGTTGAAATGGAAAATGGCAAGATGGTGATGGTGAGTGAATTCTTTAATGAAGATGATCCGGATGTTGATCACTCGTTAGACCAAAAGATAGCGGTAACTTGGGTTGAGAGCTGGGAGGTCGTGCTGGCTGATGAAGAAAACACGTAAACTATTTCAAAACATCGTTATTACTGGTGTTGTGGGTTGGTTAATGGTGTTCGTCTTCTTACCGAATATCATGATCATCGCCACCAGTTTTTTAACCCGTGATGATGCAAATTTAGTCGAGATGATTTTTACACTCGATAACTATTATCGCTTATTTGATCCAATGTATGCAGAAGTATTACTGCACTCTATTAATATGGCATTGGTAGCGACCTTAGCTTGTTTAATATTAGGTTATCCTTTTGCTTTTTTTCTGGCAAAAATGCCTAAGAAAATACAACCATTACTGCTGTTTTTATTAATAGTTCCCTTTTGGACTAACTCACTTATTCGTATTTATGGGTTAAAGATTTTTCTCAGTACGAAAGGCTATTTTAATGAGTTTCTATTGTGGATAGGGCTTATCGATAAACCGCTAAGGATCATTTATACCCCAGAGGCGGTAGTATTAGGGTTGGTTTATATTTTATTACCTTTTATGGTTCTGCCACTCTATTCCAGCATTGAAAAACTGGATAAACCCTGTTTGGAAGCGGCTCGAGATCTCGGTGCGAATAAATTACAGACCTTTATTCGTATTATTATCCCATTAACTATGCCGGGGATCATCGCAGGTTGTTTATTGGTAATGTTACCTGCCATGGGCTTATTCTTTGTGGCGGACTTAATGGGGGGCGCGAAAAACCTACTTATTGGTAACGTAATAAAGAGCCAATTCTTAAATATTCGCGACTGGCCATTTGGGGCAGCTACCAGTATCTGTTTAACACTGGTGATGGGGTTAATGCTATTTGTGTATTACCGAGCCGTAAAACTACTGCATAAGAAGGTAGAAATAGAATGATAGGACGGTTATTGCGGGGTGGATTTATGTCCATCATTTACGCGTATCTTTATATCCCGATTATCATTCTGATAGTTAACTCTTTTAACTCATCACGTTTCGGGATCAACTGGAAAGGCTTTACCACTGACTGGTATACCATTTTATTAAATAATGACAGCCTGCTACAAGCTGCAGGGCATTCATTAACGATGGCAGTCACCTCAGCAACCTTTGCGACGTTGATTGGTTCATTGGCTGCGGTGGCGCTTTATCGTTATCGTTTTCGTGGTAAAAAGTTTGTTGGTGGTATGCTGTTTGTGGTGATGATGTCGCCAGATATTGTGATGGCGATTTCATTATTGGTTTTATTTATGCTATTAGGCATTTCCTTAGGGTTTTGGTCATTACTGGTGTCGCATATTACCTTTTGTCTGCCTTTTGTGGTGGTCACGGTTTATTCGCGACTCAGTGGTTTTGATGTCAAAATGCTTGAAGCCGCTAAGGATCTAGGGGCGGGTGAATTTACTATTTTACGTAAAATCATTATGCCATTAGCGATGCCAGCAGTAGCCTCGGGTTGGTTATTAAGCTTTACGTTATCGATGGATGACGTGGTTGTCTCCTCTTTTGTGACTGGACCAAGCTATGAAATTTTACCATTAAAAATTTACTCAATGGTAAAAGTAGGTGTTTCACCGGAAGTGAATGCACTGGCAACCATCCTTTTAGGGCTATCATTAGTATTAGTATTAATTAGTCAGTTGATCTTACGAGATAGAACTGGCAAAGCGTAATTTAAAAGTATTAGTGCGAGTTTCTCGCACTTTTTACGGTCTTGATGACCAAATCTGTTGGAGGTAGGCGTTACGCCTATTTGATATTAACGCATCAACCACTGAAGGAAGCCTAAATGAAAAAGTGGTCCTCTGTACTTGCTGCCAGTGTAATGGCATTAAGTATTGGTACAGCATCGGCTGATGATGGTAAGACAATCTATTTCTATAACTGGACGGAATATGTACCGCCAGGATTGCTGGAACAGTTTACAAAAGAGACTGGGATTAAGGTGATTTACTCCACCTACGAATCTAACGAAAGCATGTATACCAAATTAAAAACCTATAAAGACGGTGCTTATGATTTGGTGGTTCCTTCAACTTATTTTATTTCTAAAATGAGTCATGAGGGGATGCTACAGAAGATTGATAAATCAAAGCTCAGTAATTTTGATAATCTTGACCCAAGTTTATTACATAAATCATTCGATCCTCAAAATGACTACTCAATCCCTTATATTTGGGGAGCGACTGCGATAGGGATTAATAGTGATGAAGTTGATGTAAGTAGCATTACTTCATGGGCTGATTTATGGAAACCGGAATATAAAGATAGTTTACTGTTAACGGATGATGCACGTGAAGTATTCCAAATGGCTTTATTAAAATTAGGCTATTCAGGTAATACCACAGATCCAAAACAGATTGAAGAAGCCTATAAAGAGTTACAAAAGCTGATGCCTAATGTACTGGCTTTTAATTCGGATAATCCTGCCAATCCTTATATGCAAGGAGAAGTGAATCTAGGGATGATCTGGAATGGCTCTGCATTTATTGCGCGAGAAGCCGGTGCTCCTATTGAGTTGGTATGGCCAAAAGAGGGCGGTATCTTCTGGATGGACAGCTTAGCTATTCCTGCAAATGCAAAAAATGTTGAAGGTGCGCATAAGCTTATCGACTTCTTATTACGCCCTGAAGTTGCTGCAAAAGTGGCTGAAAATATCGGCTATCCAACACCTAATTTAGCGGCACAAAAATTATTGCCAAAAGCTATCACAAAAGATAGCTCACTTTACCCTAGTGAAGAGATTATCAGTAAAGGCGAATGGCAAAATGATGTGGGTGAAGCGACGGTTTTATACGAAAGCTATTACCAAAAACTGAAAGCGGGTCGTTAATTAAGTTTATCAGTACCAAAAAGCCACCGTTAAACGGTGGCTTCTTATTTTGTATAGAAAAAAGAGAACATTATCATTAAATCAACGATAAAATAGATGACAGTGTGTATTTGAACCGAAAGGATAAATAAGTTAAGGGCGATTAGTGCCATTTTTTATACAAGCCTCGGCAATCAGCAGGCTGTTTTTTTCTTGTATATTTCGTTGTTGCTCAATATTAATCATATAGTTACTTTGTAAGAAATAGCTGATATGAACATCAAACTTTTCAGTAATTAAATAAACAAACTCAATACTGATCCTATTTGTTCCTCGTTCATACCGTGAAAGTTGTTGCTGACTTATGCCTAACTCTTTGGCAAATAGTTTCCCCGAATATTTTAAATTTTTTCGCAAGTGACGTATTCGTTGTCCTATACGAAAATTAATCGTTTTGCTGCTATCAATCATTTCATCAGCCTTAAAAATTCAAATCATTATTGATAAGAAAAAGTGAGACTGGCTAATCCGTTTGCTTTACCCGGTTTTAGTGTCCCAGTCGTGATATAGCGAGTTGACAGGTTTAATATGTAGTTTTCGTTGTTAGAAGTTGTTATATGGAGTAAACGTTGGTTAGGTTGTCCTATCGCACTGATATCAGGGCCATACACCACGGGAGTTGGATTATCATTAAAGAAAAATTGAATACCAATACCAGAAGCATCAGAGTCTGATGTCAGTGTGAGGATATCTGTATTATTAGAATAGGTAGACTGATCGGTCATGCTGGCATATAAATGCACATTACTATCGCATGTAACAGAGATGGGTTTAGCCTGACTTTTTGATGTTGAACCAATGGCTGCCATATCTCGCATTGAGATATCACCTAATTCATAGGTGAGATTTTTGGTATTTACGGTACAGCCTCGAGCTTTAATAGTAATAGTGACGGGGTTAATTGCTACGATAGAGGTATTATTGCCTTTATGGCCTCCACCATATTCAGACCATGTATTGGCGATAACTGTATATGGAATGTTATAAACGCCAGTCTCAAGATGTTTATCTGTCACCACAAAGACGACTTTGCCTTTCAGTGAAACGCGATCCACATTATGGTTAACGGTAGAGCCTACTGCAGGATAAATCACCGTTGCACCCGAACCGTTATCAACATCAATAGGTACGTAAGCAACACTATCATTGTTATCTTTTAAACCAAAAGCATAGCCGATACCTTTAACTCCGGGGAGTGAATAAACAGGATAACGATTACTACCTTCGTAATAGTAGATCCCGCTAATTTTTGAACCAGTAGCATTAGCATAGAGGGTTTCAACCCAACATTTTTGCAAAAATTTCTTCTCACATTTGAAACCATTATGGACAGAGGTTTCACCTATCCAAGTTGACGTGATGGGCGTTCCTGCGGGAGTACCATCGGCGGCACCATCAAAATTCATAGGTGGAGGGGTTACCACTAATGGATCTGCAATAGCCCATGCCATTTGGCTCGGGATACAAAGAAGAGAAACCAGCAATGTGAAGAAATAAAAAGAGCGTGTCATTATTGGTACTCCAGTAAAAAGGTTGCTGTTGCATTCGCCGATCCGGCTTGAACAGGAAGTTGAGTCGCTACATAGCGAGCATAAAATTGCAGGGTATTATCTTGGTTAGGCAATAAGGTATAAGACTGGCTTTTATCGTTAATATCGATGGAAGCTCCTGAGTTATCCATAATGGAAATGGCAACTCCCTTGGCACCCGTTGCATCAATGGCGAGTAAGGCGTTATCAATAGGATCGGCACGACCATTAAAACTGACCTTCACAGCACTGGCTTCAGGTTGGCAATCGACTAATTTAATACTAAAAGGGATAACAGGCGTACGTTGTTGCGTTATCGTCGTAGAAATAAAATCTTTTGTGGCGATTTGGCCTAATTTTACGGTAATACGTTTTGAGTTTGTCTCTACCGTACATGTGTTTCCTGTTACTCTGGCATTAATGTGTACCAATGTATCGTAAGCAGATCCCTTAGTGGTAAACAGTAATGACAACGCTACAATAAGCATTAATTTGTGCATTATTGGCACTCCTGTGTCATTTTCACAAAAGGTTCATCAAGTTGAGAGGCGGGTAATTGATAGTTCACTTGACAGTATTGAGAGGCATTATGCCCCCAGCGGATCTCTAATTTTCCTGAATCAGGGACACCCGATAAGTAGAGTAAGCCATCATCGCCAACAATACCGGACAGATGATTTTGTTTATCAGTTGCTATTGCCCCAAAAGGGAGTGGGCGACCTTGGTGTTGTAGCGTCAGTAATAAGCGATACCCTTTTTTAGCATCAAACTGAACTTTAATGACGGCGCCTTGTGTTGGGATCACTTGCTTAATGTTTTGCTCAATTTCAACATTATCGGGTAATGCGGTGGTGTCTAATGCCACTCGATTTTGTCGATAAGCGGTAGCATAGGGAATAACGGCAAACCCTCGCCAGTCAGTATAAACCCCTGTCGCATTATCAATCGGTACATCCGCAGTATTACGAGCATCTACTAAAATGGCATTAGCGCTTAAGGGTTGGCTTAAGGTTAATCCGCCACTATGGAGTAGCATACCTCCAGCGAGGCTATAGTTAATTTGTTGAGCATCTTGATGATAGTTATAGCTAGCATTTAAATTGCCATAGCGACTTTGATAACCCAACGCCGCACTACCGGTATAGTTTCCGCCTTGATTGCTATAACCTTGTTGAACACTGTAATTAAGGGTATTGTCTTCCAATAATGTACCAGCAATCCCCGCATTATGTGTCGAGTAACCGTTATTATTGTGGCTGTAATTATATGTGAGATAAGTGCTATTGATGGATTGATAACTTGTCGGCATTAGCAATTGTAATGGGATAGAAAGACCCACAGACAATGTTTGGTCACGCTGACCACTATTCATCATTCTGTTATAACTATAAATGACGTTATAAGAGAGCCCTTTAATATTGCCATTGTAGCCGGTTTGTACTAGGACATTTTTCTCATTAGTTCCCCAATAATTTTGCCAGTTGGTCATCATAAAAATAGAGCCATAATCCCCCAGTTGTTGTGATAAATTAATTTGTAGGCTCCCTTTCTTGCGATTATGCAAATTAAAATAACTCAACGGTTTTTTTTGATTATCTTCATACAGATAACCGGACATACGCGTATTTAATGTCTCATCTAATGTGTAAAAACCCGAAGTAGAGTAACGATAACCGAGCAATTGAAAGTTTGTGCCAAATTGGTTTAACGACTTGGCATAAAGAAAACGTAAAGAATAACCATCTGATGTTGAGTTATTTGGCAATTGGCTATGAGCAAAGGTGATATCGGTAGAGAAGGCACCTAGGGTACCCATATTTTTACCTGCTCCTAGGGCATAAGATTGGTAATCTTTTGTTGCTAATGCACCGCCATAGACAGTGGTGTCATAGGGTAAGCCATAAATAAGATGACCTTGTATAAAGCGAGGTTTTTTATGTTGGTTATTTTGGCGTATTTCACCGGCTTGGATGACAAACTGTTTTTGGCCTTCTCGCTGTAAAATAGGTACAGCAGAATAAGGCACAACATAGCTGTGTTTGCTACCATCATTTTCTTCAATGGTGACATAGAGGTCGCCACTATTTGACGTTGGATAGAGATCACGGATTTCAAAAGCACCCGGAGAAACAAAGGTTTGATAAATCACATAACCGTTTTGGCGGATCACCACTTTAGCATTGCCTTTAGCAATACCTCTGACTACAGGTGCAAATCCTCTTTGGCTATCAGGTAACATAGTGTCGTCACTTTCTAATGAAATACCTCGAAAATTAACACTGTCAAAAAGTGTTGATGAGGTATAACTATCACCAATTTGTAATTGGCTTCTTAATGACACAATATTGCGTTGCAGATAGGTATTGATATGGTTCCATTGGTTTTTCCCGTTTGACGAATTCCAAGTGGAATAATCGCGTAATCGCCAAGCACCAATATTGATCCCACTACGTAGATTTAAATAGTAGCTATTATTATGAGAATTTCCCCAGCTATTAGCGCCACTAAAGGTGTAGTTTAAAATACCTGCTGTTATACCGTTATCCCATTTTTCTGGTGGAATATAACCGCGCGCTTTCAGATCTAACGCGGCTTGAGGGACTTGAATATTTAAAGCTTGTTTCTCAATATCATAATTAACAACAGAATCTGGAATGATTTTTTCAATATCAATACATTCATTTGCCGAGAATTTCTCAAAATCAGCAAATAGTTTAATATTGATCCCGAGTGATTGATAATCATCTCGATTTAAACAAGGAATAACATGGTTATCTTGACTAATAAAATGAATATTTTCACTACGCAGATACTCATGATTAAAAACAATATCAAGAAGATAATCACCGGGTTTAATGCGGTTGCCTGCTTCAAAATAACTTAAATCGGTGACGGCATCAGGAGAGTCAGCCAAAAATGCAGGATTAAATCGGTTTGCGCTATATGATGAAAAGGACAGCGTCAATGACAATGCAATGACACTTGGAAAGAGAAAATAAACGATATCTTTATTAGTATTCTTATTAACCATGGTTTTTGACCAACAGGGTTGAAAAAGATGCTGTGATTAATGAACGATTTCTTTTTTTAAAACAGGAGTCTGTGCGCCATAATCATTAATGGTTTGGAATGAAATGGTATTAGCATTCTGATTAACTTTTCCTAATGTTAATTGTGAAAATGGGTTAATCATAATACTTGAAGGAAGTTGACTGTCGGCTGCGGCTAAATTGGCCATAGTAATATGATAAGGTGTTGGATTATGGGCAATTAACTCCCCATTTTTATAGGAAAAAGTCACTTCATTGGCATATTTTTCAGTATAAGCGGACAATCCACTAGGACGGTAGAAAAGCTTTATCCGACTCTGGATGGCAATTTGTAGTGTATTTTCATTAGCAAGCTTTTCATCTAAAGAAGGAATAGCTTTGACATTCATCCAAAATAAACTTTCGCGATCTGCAGGTAAAGGTTCACCTGTATACATAATTCTTAAAGCATTCTCTTTATTAGCGTCAAGAATATATAAAGGAGGGGTAACAATAAAATCATTATTTTTATTACCTTGATTATCAGATACCCATGATTGAATTAGAAAACTATTCTCTTTATCTGAATTAGTCACAACAAGATTAGTTTGTTTAATATTAGAATTATAAATAATACGCGTAGCACCTAATGAAACACCATTAGAATAAGCAATAAGTGGGAATAAAAAAATAATAAAAGCAAATATCTTTTTCATAATAAATATTTATTAGCTAATGAATATGGAGTAATAATACTTTTGATAAAAATAGGCCGTCCTTGGCGATAAGACATCAATCAAAAGTGATGAAGTGATTAAGAGTAAGTCACCATAAAGTTAGTTGTAACGTTTGCGCTACCTGCCTTCACTGTATCATCAGTGGAAATAAGAGAAGCGTTATAATTTAATTGGTTTTCACCTTCGATTAATTTTTGAGTTGAAGAAGGTTGTCCTGGAACAACATTTTTGCTGCTTGAATCGGTAATTTTTAACGCTACATTGGTTGCTGCGCCACTGCCTTGTAATGCGAATGCAGTTGCATCACCATCAGAAGCTGTACCGTTAAAGGTAATTGCTGCTAATGATGAAACAGTAATATCGCAGTTATTTAATTTAATGCTAAAAGGAATACGTCCTGTTTCATCACCTTTTTTAGTGAATTCAGCGACACGGAATTGACCCAAACGAACAGTTTGGTTACTTGAACTACTATCAACACCACAAGCAGCATTAACGACAGAACCTTCAAAGTTAATAGTACCACCATTAACTGTAACTTCTGTTGGTGCTGGTGTACCAGTATCTTCTGCTAGTGCAGGTGTAGCAATTATGGTCATTGCTGAAGTAATAATTGCAGATAATAATAACTTTTTCATTAAATGTTCCTATATTTTCAATATATATTTAATACTTAGCTTAATAAAATAAGCTAATATTTAATTCTGTTTTTATTATTAATAATAAAAAACAAGGATTAAATTATTTTTGGAAAATGCCAAATAAGACTATTTTATTTATTAAAACAAAAGCGAGTGATAGCAATCTTCGTGAAAAAGAATAAATTGCCATATATTCACTTAAGTCAAATTTACAAAAATTATAAATGTGGTAAAAAAAATAGAGAAATCGTTTTAAACGATCGTTTTTTGCTGGTTTTATAGATAAATTCTATTAATATCTGCTCAACTATCGGTAATATTTAATTGTTAAAAAATAGAAAAATATATTACTTTGTCTAATGTTTTGTGAGTGATTTTTTATCTGATTGATATTGCTTGGTTTTTTATTTGATTTTATTACATCTATCTCATTATTTATCTGGTGCATCGTAAAAAGATAGCGTACTTATACTTATAAGATGATGTTTCATAAAATGTATTTTATGGATAGTTTTTTTATAAAATGAAACGAAAAATGGCTTTTTGTTAAGCAAAAAAGCACGCTGAAAGGGGGCATTTAAGTAAATTTTAAAATTAAAATTTACTATTTGTAAATAAAATAGAAATATTGTTTATTCATTTTTATTGGAAATTACAAAGCGTATTTTTATCGTATAAAAATAAAAGATACTTTTATTACTCGTATTGGGAGTAAATCAATATATTTAATTTGCTATATTAATTGTAACAAAATGTTTCATTTTCGAGTGCGCTTCTTCTATAGGGAGTGAGTAATTCAAGCAATTATCCCGATTCTGTTTTACTATCGGCTATATAGAGAAAAACTTAAATCTGAAGGTATAAACATGATTTCCAGTACATCAAAAGGAACACTCTATGGCATTGTGGCGATATTCCTTTGGAGTACCATTGTTGGGTTAATTCGCAATATCAGTGAGTATTTTGGTGCGGTAGGGGGTGCTGCGCTGATTTACACAACGGGAACGCTGTTTTTGATTTTGATCTTAGGGGTACCTAAGTTATCTCTTTTTCCTAAGCGTTACCTTGCTTGGGGGGCACTTTTATTTGTTAGCTATGAAATCTGTTTATCGTTGGCGTTAGGATTTGCTAGTGATAGAGCACAAGCTATAGAGCTTGGCATGGTTAACTATTTATGGCCCAGCTTTACACTGGCATTAGCGGTATTCTTAAATAAACAGCGATTCTCTATCCTATTGATTGTGGGTTTATTATGCTCATTCAGTGGGCTTGTTTGGGTTGTTAGTGGTGATAATCCACTGACAATAGAAAGCTTATGGAATAATATTTGTCGTAACCCTCTCAGTTATATTTTGGCGTTTATCGGCGCCGTGTTATGGGCATTTTACAGTAATGTGACTCGTCTTATTTCGGGGGGACATAATGGTATTGTGCCTTTCTTTTTCTTAACGGCATTGGCACTTTGGGGGCAATATATTTTTTCTGCTCCAATCGAGTGGGTGGTTAATGTAAAAAGTATCTCACTGTTACTTATTACTGGGGCTGCGATAGGGTTAGCTAATGCGGCGTGGACAGCAGGAATGATCAGCGGTAATGTGACATTATTAGCGACGCTTTCTTATTTTACTCCGGTAATTTCTACGGCTTTTTCATCCCTACTACTCTCTACAGCACTCTCTTTTTCATTTTGGCAAGGCGTTATGATGGTGACAGGCGGCTCTTTAATTTGTTGGTTAGCGACTCGTCAAAAAATGACAAAAATGCCAAAAACGAGCAAATCGAATGTAAAACAGGGTTCTTAAGTCAAATTTTCGTGCCAATTGGGGGTATTTGAATAAATACTCTCGATTTTAAAAAAGTCTCATTGGTATAAGTTGAAATTTTTTCACTATGCGACAAGGCTAATATCCGCTTATCTATATTACTTATAAGTTAAAAGATCTAATTTTTATTTAGATGCTACCTATATGATAAGAACAAAGGGATTGCTATGAAACTTGAGACACTTTCTGTTCACGCTGGTTATTCACCTGATCCAACCACCAAAGCTGTTGCGGTGCCTATTTACCAAACCACCTCTTATGCATTTGATGATACGCAACATGGTGCTGATCTATTTGACTTAAAAGTACCTGGCAATATCTACACGCGTATCATGAACCCAACCAATGATGTATTGGAACAACGCGTTGCCGCCTTAGAAGGAGGGATTGCAGCAGTTGCTGTGGCATCGGGTATGGCCGCGATTACTTATGCTATCCAGACCATTGCACAAGTGGGCGATAACATTGTGTCGGTTGCGAAACTCTATGGTGGTACATATAACTTAATGGCACATACTTTTCCCCGTATCGGTATCGAAGCGCGTTTTGCCCCCCATGATGATCTGCTGGCACTTGAAGCGTTAATTGATGAGAAAACCAAAGCGGTATTTTGTGAATCTATCACTAATCCAAGTGGTAATATTGTTGATATTCAAGCTCTCGCCACTGTGGCTCATCGTCATGGTGTCCCTTTAATTGTTGATAATACGGTAGCAACGCCTTACCTATGTCGCCCTTTTGAGCATGGTGCTGATATTATTATTCACTCACTCACTAAATATATTGGTGGTCATGGTAACTCTATTGGTGGGATCGTCGTTGATTCAGGTAAATTTCCTTGGGCTGAACATAAAGATCGTTTTGAAATCCTCAATACACCGGATGTCTCTTATCATGGGGTTAATTATGTTGAGCACTTTGGTGCGGCTGCTTATATTGCGCGATGCCGTGTTGCTCCATTGCGTGGAACAGGAGC
>NZ_BAABMO010000045.1:0-25316 GCF_054767435.1 Proteus sp. MB838 | reverse complement strand
TTCCCTTTCCGTCGTTGCTGTTGTCAGCTCATCGTCGGTCAGTGGGTGCGCATTATAGGGGCTTCTCAGATTAGCGCAAGTATTTATTTCAATTTTTTTTCTGTTCGCTCTATTTTTAAGCTACACGTCTATTTTTGACACTAAAACCCCGCTAGTAGCACAAAAATTATACTACCAATAACCGTTTTGTCTATTCGTTATCTTCTATCGATCATCATCGATCCACTTACTTTTATTATCATCGCTATTTATTTCAGTTAAAAATAATACTCTGGATTATTCTCTCGTCAGATATAGCTGCTCACTGCTATGCTTTTCTATATTACAATTACAGCAAAGTACCGCCACAATATTCGTATGAGGTCAATCATGAGCCATTCCACTATTAGAAGTTACTTACACTTATCACCTTCCATTGCTAAAGATGTTTATATTGACGTGACAGCCACTGTTATTGGTGATGTACGCCTTAGTGAAGATGTCAGCATTTGGCCAATGGTTGTGATCCGCGGTGATGTTAACTATGTCAGTGTAGGAGCAAGGACTAATATTCAAGATGGCTCAGTGCTACATGTTACACATGCATCAGAAAATACCCCTAATGGTTTTCCTCTCATCATCGGTGATGATGTGACTGTTGGACACAAAGCAATGTTACATGGGTGTACAATCGGAAACCGAGTATTAGTCGGCATGGGATCAATCTTACTTGATGGTGCAATTATTGAAGATAATGTTTTGATCGGCGCAGGAAGCCTAGTACCACCTGGTAAACGACTAGAAAGTGGTTTTCTTTATTTAGGTAGCCCAGTAAAAAAGATCCGCCCACTCACGCCCGCAGAAATACAACACTTTATCTACTCTGCTAATAATTACGTAAAGTGGAAGAACGACTATTTATCAACGGCTCATTCCGCCATTGATAAACAGTAAAATGGATGAAGAGTTGACACTTCATACAGCTTAGCCAACTCTTCAAATTCTTCTTCAATTTCCCATCGATGCTGTTTAAACAAACAAAGACCATTACTATTATCACCAAAGCGTGCCTTTAGCTCTTGTTCGGTGATTTGGCAATCAAATAACATTCCATTGACCATGATAGGGAAAAGAACGCAATTTTGATCTTCAAGCCACTGCTCACGATCAGGAAATTGAATGGATTGATTCATTTATTCAAATTTTCTCTTAAAATATTTATTGTTGGATTAATATCAGGTACTCGCTCATACCATAACTCAACGGCATAAGCGGCTTGCCCTACCAGCATACCTAGGCCATCAGATAAGCGTGTACTACCATTTTTTAATGCATGGTATAAAAAAGAAGTCATACCTGCCTTATAATACAAATCATAACAAGCAGTTTTAAAACCATAAGCACTATCAGGTATAGGAGGAATATCGTCCGTCATACTAGATGAAGAGGCGTTAATAATTAGATCATAATGTTTATCTGTAACATTTTGTGGAGCACTAGCTCTAATTGTACCAAATTGGCTAAATTCTTGTGCTAATTGTTGTGCTTTTTCAACAGTGCGATTAGTCAAAGTAATATCACAATTATAATTTAATAATGGTAATAATATCCCTCGTGTAGCACCACCAGCCCCAATAACAAGAACCGATAATATTTTTCCGGGGATAATAAAATCCAACCTAGCTAAATCAAGAATTAAGCCCTGACCATCAGTATTATCACCTAATAACGTGCCGTCATCTAATTTTAAAATAGTATTAACAGCACCACAGGCTTGTGCTCTTTGTGTTAATTTATCCACAAAGCGAAAAGCATCTTCCTTAAAAGGAACGGTAACATTAGCTCCACGTCCACCTTGAGAAAAAAATTGCGTTGCTACTTTATCAAATTCGCCTAATGGAACCAGTAAACGCCCATATTCATAATCAATCCCTGACTGTTTCGAAAAAAGCTGATGAATAAAAGGAGATTGACTATGTTCAATGGGATTGCCCATCACTACATATTTTTCCATAGCATCATTATCCTTGTCGATATAGCTCACCTGTGAGTGCATCTCTAATTTCAGAAGGATTTTTTCTGCCACCAACCTCGCCATTTACAATAGCAATTCGATTACGAAACTGCTCTTGTACTTCTTCAACACTACGGCATGGAGGAAGTCCGCTTAAATTTGCGCTGGTTGATACTAATGGTTTGCCATAAGCCACACATAATGCTTTCACAATAGGGTGATCCGTAACCCTTACAGCTAAGGAAGAAAACCGCCCTGTTAGCCATTTTGGCGTTGTTGACTTAGCTGGAATAACCCAAGTGATTGGGCCTGGCCAAGAGGCAAACATCCGCTCCCGCTGTTCTTGAGTCAATGCGTTATCATCAATATAAGGTTTTAATTGTTCATAGTTATCAGCAATTAAAATAAGCCCTTTCTCAATGGCTCTCTGTTTTAACTCAAGTAATGCCATTACCGCGCTTTCACTATCAGGATCACAACCGACACCAAACACAGCTTCTGTTGGATAGGCAATAACTTGATTATTTTGCAGTGCTTCTATAATTGTATTATTTACAGGTGATACTTCGTTATTCATGTTCTTCTCTTTTTGTTTGTTGCTTGCCACACAATTTGCTGGCGCACACTAATCTTACTCCTTGAGAAGACCTCTTTTCCATCAATAATGGATAATGACAATATTCGCACTCACCATTAATCGGTTTGTTATTTAGTACAAATTGACATTCAGGATATTGGTTACAAGCATAAAATATTTTACCAAACCGAGACTTACGCTGTAATAATTTGCCCTTTTCGCACTGAGGACAATGAATCACAGTCTCATCAGGTTTATCAATTTGTTCTATATGCTCACAAGCAGGATAATTGCTACAGCCTATAAACATGCCAAACTTACCTTGTCGTAAAACTAAATCTGCGCCACAACATTGGCAAGGCTGTCCTTCTAATACTTTAATAACCTGTCCATCGTCTTGAGATTTCAACGCCTTAATATAATGGCAATTAGGATAAGCAGAACATCCTAGAAAAGGGCCATGGCCACCATTTCTTATAATTAAATCACTGCCACATTCAGGACATTTTTCTTGCTCAGATGGATGCGTAAACGGCATTATTTTTGCCATTGTCTTACCTCATAACACTTATTCCAATCGAATATAGCCACCCGCCACAATAGCGACTTTTTCGATAAGCTCAAGCTCTAATAAAAGAGGAGCTAAATCTGATGTGGATAAACCGCTCTTATTCGCAATAATATCAATCGGGATAGCTTTATCAAAACCTAACAAAGGCAATATCAAATTTATTGATTGCTGTTGAGTGGGTGTAAGTTTTTCAATTTCTAATCGCATATTGCTGGACTCTTTTTTATTGTTGGTAGCTGAGCCAACCTCTGCGATATGCTCGTCCTGTAAATCATCATTATGATTAAAGATTAACCACTGCAAAGAGCTATTTAAATATTCCATAATATCATCTGGCGAAGAGGCTAAATTCGCCCCCTGTTTTAGCAACTGATGATTTCCTTCAAAGTGTGAATTACCGAGTAATCCGGGTAACACAAACAATTCTTTGCCTTGTTGTAGAGCATAATTGGCAGTGATTAAAGATCCACTTTTTATGCCAGCTTCTACAATTAAGAGAGCTGAACTCAATCCACTAATAATTCTATTCCTTTGCGGGAAATGACGAGCTAAAGGAGGTGCCATCGGGAGATGCTCTGAAACAAGAACACCCGACTCTTTGATTTGCTCTGCTAGTCGACGATGAAATGATGGGTAAATTTGTTCTAAACCACTCCCTAATACAGCAATAGTGACGCCATGATGTTTTAAAGCACTACGATGTCCAACACCATCAATCCCTTGCGCCAACCCGCTTGTAATTGTGAATTTATTTTTCACGAGCTGTTGTGCAAAATAAGTCGCCCACTTAGTTCCATACTGTGTAGCATCTCTACTACCAATTAATGCAATTTGTGTGCTTTTTAAATGCTCTTTATTACCTGCAACAAAAAGCAAAAGAGGTGGAGAAGATATTTGTTTTAATAGCAAAGGATAATCTGAATCAGAAATTGTTAAGAGTGATGATTCATTTTTATCTAGCCACTTTAATGTACTTTTGACACAATTTGCCTGAAGCCTCATAAATTGGTGACTTTGTTGTTCTGATAGGCCACATTCTAGTAACACTTTACGATTTAGTTGCGTCAATGATTGTAAGTATTCCACCACCTTAATCGCTTTATTTACTGGCAATCTTGAAACAACATTAAGTCTTATCCATATTTCTCTGGCATCCATGCATTATCCTAGTGTTATTTTTTAACATACAAGGTGAGTGCTAAACTCAGCAAATACTGTCAATCCAGACAATAAATGTCTAGAATAGACGTTAATTCTCATTCACATTTTAGAAACAGTCCAAATAAATTATGGCAGTATTACACGTATTACATTATCCAGACGAGCGCCTTCGCACCATTGCAAAGCCAGTCGAAAAAGTTGATGCCGAAATTCAAAAAATTGTCGATGATATGTTTGAAACAATGTATTTGGAAGAAGGTATCGGTTTAGCTGCGACACAGGTGGATATCCACCAGCGCATCATCGTCATTGATATCTCTGAAACACGAGATCAAAAACTGGTACTCATTAATCCAGAACTTCTTGATCAGGAAGGTGATACCGGAATAGAGGAAGGTTGTTTATCAATACCTGAACAACGCGCATTTGTGCCTCGTGCAGAGCGCGTAAAAGTAAGAGCGCTTGATTACAACGGACAACCTTTTGAATTAGAAGCTGATGACTTACTCGCTATTTGTATTCAACATGAGATGGATCATTTAGTTGGCAAATTATTTGTGGATTATTTATCTCCATTAAAACGCCAACGTATCCGCCAGAAAGTTGAAAAGCTCGATAAGAGAAGAGCAAAAGCGGGACAATAGAGATTTACTTGTAACAGGAAAAAAACGTGTCTGATTCATTACGTATTATCTTTGCGGGAACACCCGACTTTGCAGCCCGACATTTAGCTGCTCTGTTATCAACTCAACATCATATTGTTGGGGTATTAACGCCACCAGATAAACCCGCAGGAAGAGGTAAGAAGCTGACGATTAATCCAGTGAAAGAACTGGCATTAACTAATAACATTCCTGTTTATCAACCGACATCGTTAAAACCAGAAGAGAATCATGAGTGGATCAAAGCACTACTACCTGACGTTATGATTGTTGTTGCTTATGGTATGATTTTACCCAAAGCAGTACTTGATATCCCTCGTTTAGGTTGCTTAAACGTCCATGGCTCTCTTCTACCTAAATGGCGAGGTGCTGCACCTATCCAACGTGCCTTATGGGCGGGCGATACAGAAACTGGCGTCACCATTATGCAAATGGATGTTGGTTTAGATACTGGCGATATGCTTTATAAAGCATCATGCCCAATTACTCATCAAGACACGAGTGCTTCTCTTTATGCTAAATTAGCAGAGCTGGGGCCTAAAGCACTAATTAATACATTAGATCTTATCATTAGCGGTGAGTTAAAAGCGGAAAAACAAGATGATAGCCTAGCGAATTACGCAGAAAAGCTATCAAAGGAAGAAGCAAAAATTAATTGGTCGTTATCTGCACAACAGATAGAACGTTGTATTAGAGCGTTTAATCCATGGCCTATGAGCTTTTTTATGCTCGATGATCAGCCGGTGAAAGTATGGGAAGCGCAAGTTATCGCGTCGGATAATACCAATCAAATACCAGGTACATTATTGAAAGCAGATAAAACAGGCATTTATATCGTAACAGGTGAAGGTATTTTAAATATCACCAAGCTTCAACCATCAGGTAAAAAACCTATGGCATCAGCCGATTTCCTAAATTCCAAACGAGATTGGTTTACCCCTGGGAAAATCATTCAATAATGATACTACCCCTTGAAATAACAATATTTCAGGGGGTCCTTTTTTCACGCCAATATTATTCTTCTCTGGCGGCCAATATATAAACGCTAATTCACTATGAAAACGTCATACAACTTACGCAGTATTGCAGCAAAGGCAATAGCTCAAGTTTTAGATCAAGGCTTATCATTAAGTTCGGTGATCCCTGAATTACAAAAAAACATTTCAGATAAAGACAAAGCGCTCTTGCAAGAGCTCTGCTTTGGTACCTTACGTACCTTGCCCCAGCTAGAATGGATCATCCAACAACTAATGGATAAACCACTGAAAGGTAAACAACGAATTTTACATTACCTCATTATGGTCGGTTTATATCAGCTCCTTTATACTCGAGTTCCTGCCCATGCAGCACTCGCTGAAACTGTTAACGGTGCGATCGCACTGAAAAAACCACAATTAAAAGGGTTAATTAACGGTGTATTACGCCAATTTCAGCGTCAACAAGATGTATTAATGGAACGTTTCCAAAATAATGATAGCCGTTATTTGCACCCTTCTTGGTTACTCACACGAATAAAAAATGCCTACCCTGAGCTATGGGAAAGTATTATTGAAGGAAATAACCAAAAGCCGCCAATGTGGTTACGGGTAAATCAAATACATCATTCACGTGAACAGTACTTAGCGCTGCTTGAAAAAAAAGGGATCAGCGCGTTCTCCGATGACCACCACCCCAATGCTATTCGTTTAGAAACACCTTGTAATGTTCACCTGTTACCGGGATTTAATGAGGGGTGGGTCACAGTTCAAGACCGCAGTGCTCAGCGTTGTGCAGAATTACTAGCGCCACAAAATAACGAACAAATTCTTGATTTATGTGCAGCTCCTGGGGGAAAAACAACCCATATCTTAGAAATAGCCCCTAAAGCACATGTTCTCGCCATTGATATAGATGAGCAACGTTTAGCCAGAGTTAAAGAAAATCTAAACCGCTTAAAGCTACATGCCACAGTCAAAAGTGGTGATGGACGTTATCCAGAGCAATGGTGTGCAAATATGCAATTTGACAGGATCTTACTTGATGCTCCTTGCTCAGCAACTGGCGTTATACGTCGCCATCCAGATATCAAATGGCTACGTCGTAATGAAGACATAGCTCAGTTAGCGCAAATTCAAAAAGAAATATTACATGCTATATGGCCATACCTAAAATCAGGCGGCACATTAGTTTATGCTACTTGTTCTATTTTACCGGAAGAAAATAGCCAACAAATTGCAGCCTTCTTATCGTCAATGCAAGATGCTCAATGTGACTATCAGCATCAATGCTTACCGGAGCAATATAGCGGTGATGGCTTCTTTTATGCGCTGATCAACAAAAAATGATCTTCTGATAAAAGATGATATCAGATCTAAAAGAAGCTACTATTCCAACACAAGATCGATGTGAACAGACATTGATCTTTTATTTGTTAATCGAATATTCTGAGAACTGACGATGAAAATTATTATCTTAGGCGCAGGTCAAGTGGGTGGCACTCTCGCTGAAAATCTTGTCGGTGAGAATAACGATATTACTGTTGTCGATACTGATGCTACCCGTTTACGTCAACTTCAAGATAAATTTGATTTAAGAGTTGTAAATGGTCATGGATCTCATCCGAGAGTCTTAAGAGAAGCGGGGGCTGAAGATGCGGATATGCTAGTTGCCGTCACAAATTCTGACGAAACAAATATGATAGCATGCCAAGTCGCTTATACTTTATTTAATACTCCCAATAAAGTTGCTCGTATCCGAGCCTCTGAATTTGTTCGTGAAGCAGATAAACTTTTTTTACCAGAAGCAATTCCTATTGATTACCTCATCTCCCCTGAACACCTCGTTATAGATTATATCTATAAACTAATTCAATACCCCGGTGCCCTACAGGTAGTAAACTTTGCTGAAGGTCAAGTCAGTATCGTGGCAGTAAAAGCCTACTATGGTGGATCACTTGTGGGTAATGCACTATCCACTCTACGTGATCATATGCCACATATTGATACTCGTGTTGCGGCTATCTTTCGCCAAGATAGACCTATTCGCCCTCAAGGATCGACCATTATTGAAGCGGGTGATGAGGTCTTTTTCGTGGTGGCATCACAACATATTCGCGCAGTAATGAGTGAGCTACAACGATTAGAAAAACCTTATAAACGCATTATGATTGTTGGTGGCGGAAACGTTGGAGCAGGATTAGCGGCAAGATTAGAAAAAGATTATAGCGTTAAGCTGATTGAGCATAATCAACAACGTGCTACCGAGTTAGCAGAGCTCCTCCATGATACTATCGTGTTTTATGGTGATGCATCTGATCAAGAGCTACTCGCTGAAGAGCATATTGAGCAAATCGATGTCTTTATTGCACTCACTAATGATGATGAAGCAAATATCATGTCCGCAATGCTCGCAAAACGTATGGGGGCAAAAAAAGCCATGGTACTTATTCAACGCAGTGCTTATGTTGATTTAGTCCAAGGTGGAGTCATTGATATTGCCATCTCTCCGCAACAAGCCACTATTTCAGCACTATTAGGTCATGTTCGCAAAGCAGATATTGTCAGTGTCTCCTCATTACGTCGCGGTGTTGCTGAAGCTATTGAAGCCATTGCACATGGTGATGAAAATACCTCAAAAGTTGTCGGTAGACGTATTCAAGATATCAAACTTCCGCCAGGCACAATTATCGGCGCCATTGTCCGCAATGAAGATGTCATTATTGCCAATGCAAGTCACTCAATAGAACAAGGTGACCATGTGATCATGTTTATTACAGATAAAAAATATGTTCCTGAAGTAGAAAAACTGTTCCAACCTAGTCCATTTTTCTTATAACTCTAGTGTAGAAATAAGAATAGTAGTGATTGTTACTGATACTGATCTATTATTATTATCTAAACACATATTTTTATATCTAGATCCATACTAATAAGGGGTGGTTATGGCTTTTTTCAAAGAGTTTCGTGAATTTGCAATGAAAGGCAATGTTGTTGACATGGCAGTCGGTGTCATCATTGGTGCCGCATTCGGAAAAATTGTTTCATCCTTAGTAGCTGATGTGATTATGCCTCCATTAGGCTTACTCATTGGAGGGATCGATTTTAAACAATTTAGTTTAGTACTAAGAGAGGCTCATGGGGATATACCTGCCGTTATCTTAAACTATGGTGCCTTTATACAAACTGTTTTTGATTTTGCCATTGTCGCGTTTGCTATTTTCTGTGCGATTAAATTAATTAATAAGATGCGCAGACAAGAAGAAGAGCAACCTAAAGCACCACCTGCACCTTCAGCAGAAGAAACTTTATTAACAGAAATCCGTGATCTATTAAAAAATCAGCAAAAATAAAAACTAAAAGGCCAGTGATAACAATTGAAAATATTTGTTATCACTGGCCTCCCAGTTACCTTTCTTATTATGTTTTGCCTTTCTCATATAGCTGCCTTTGCCTTTCTTATTTTTTTCTACCCGTTGTCTAAATAAAGGATCATGAACAAGTGCAGCTAACGCATTATCTTTGATCACACCTTTTTGGTGCTGATATTTGCTAGACATAAAAACCTCTTAAATTATTAAAGAACATAAAGCATAGAACAACAATCTTCAGTGCAGATATTATTGCTTTGTCGCTCCAGATTCAAGTATTTCTAGAATTGAACAATATGTACTTTCATGAGCGGTTCCACAGCAAGCATTGCTTAACATTTTTAAAGAATCACGCATCTTTTCCATTTCTTTTAGACGAGCCTCAACTTCTGCTAGCCTAGCATCAACAATATGTTTTGATTCTACACAAGTATGATGCGCAGGATCGACTCTAACTGAAAGTAACTCAGTAATAGCATCCAGAGTAAAGCCTAACTCTTTGGCATAACGAATAAAGCGTAATCTTTGCAAATCTTGTTCTGTATACAGACGATAGCCACCTTCTGTCCGTCTATCATGTTCCATCAATCCTTGTTTTTCATAAAAACGGATAGTATCTGTTGTAACATTCGCTAATTTTGCAATTTGGCCGATGCGATACATTGATCACTCCTCAAACTAATGATAAGTAAGCATAACAAATAACCAAAAAAATAGAATTGAAATATAGTGCGATACTTAATACTTACTTTCGCACAATAGCAGCATATTCAAAAGTAAATATATAACACCCACATAAATAAAGAAGTAGCGAGTCATTAAAGGGAGGAACCAATAAATTTAAATTTATTGCTAATCTATAGCAATAAAAAAACCGGATTAAAAAATCCGGTCTTTTTATTCGCTTCGCTAAATAATAATTTATTATTCAGCAGCTGCTTCTGTTTCAGAATCAGCACGGTCAACAAGCTCAATGTAAGCCATTGGAGCATTGTCACCTGCACGGAAGCCACACTTCAGAATACGAGTGTAACCACCTGCACGGCTCGCAAAACGCGGACCTAATACTGTAAACAGTTTTGCCACGACTTCGTTGTCACGAGTACGGGCGAATGCCAGACGACGATTAGCTACGCTGTCGGTCTTGGCAAGAGTAATCAGCGGCTCAACGACGCGACGCAGTTCTTTCGCTTTAGGCAAAGTTGTCTTGATGATTTCATGACGAACTAAAGAACCTGCCATGTTGCGAAACATAGCCTGACGATGGCTGCTGTTGCGGTTCAATTGACGACCACTCTTACGATGGCGCATGACCTTATCCTTCTCAGTAAAACCTTAACCTGTGATCTTATTCATCAGCGATACTTGCAGGTGGCCAATTCTCAAGGCGCATGCCTAGAGATAAACCACGCGACGCCAGTACGTCTTTAATCTCAGTAAGAGATTTCTTACCAAGGTTAGGCGTCTTAAGTAATTCAACTTCAGTACGCTGTACCAGATCACCGATGTAGTGGATTGCTTCTGCCTTCAGACAGTTAGCAGAGCGGACAGTCAATTCAAGATCGTCAACTGGGCGCAGCAGGATCGGATCGAACTCTGGCTTCTCTTCTTTAACTTCAGGCTGACGAACATCACGTAAGTCAACAAAAGCTTCAAGCTGTTCAGCCAGGATAGTCGCTGCACGGCGAATCGATTCTTCTGGATCGATAGTACCGTTAGTCTCCATCTCGATTACCAGCTTATCCAAGTCGGTACGTTGTTCAACACGCGCTGCTTCCACAGTATAAGCGATTCGCTCAACTGGGCTATAACACGCATCTACTAGTAAACGACCGATAGGGCGCTCATCTTCTTCCGAATGAATTCGGGCAGAAGCCGGCACATAACCACGACCACGCTGAACTTTGATACGCATATTAATAGATGCGTTTTCGTCTGTAAGGTGGCAGATAACGTGCTGCGGCTTGACGATTTCGACATCACCGTCATGGATGATATCGGCTGCAATAACAGGGCCAATGCCAGATTTGCTCAAAGTAAGAATTACTTCATCTTTACCATGAACTTTTACCGCCAACCCCTTAAGGTTGAGCAGTATTTCTAGGATATCTTCCTGAACACCTTCTTTGGTGCTGTACTCATGCAGTACACCATCAATCTCAACCTCTGTTACCGCACAACCCGGCATAGACGAAAGCAGAATACGGCGCAGTGCGTTACCTAGAGTGTGGCCGAAGCCTCGCTCTAATGGCTCAAGGGTCACCTTGGCGTGCGTCGAACTCACTTGCTCGATATCAACCAGGCGCGGTTTTAGAAACTCTGTCACAGAACCCTGCATTGTGTCCTCTCTTTGGTGCTAAGCCTTACTTGGAGTAAAGCTCGACGATCAGGTGCTCGTTAATGTCCGCAGACAAGTCAGTACGTTCAGGAATACGTTTGAACACACCTTCCATCTTAGCAGCATCAACTTCCAGCCATGTTGGCTTTTCACGCTGTTCAGCCAGCTCTAAAGCAGCCTTAATACGAGACTGTTTTTTCGATTTTTCACGAACGCTGACTACGTCATTCGGGGAAACCTGATAAGAAGCAATATTAACCACGCGACCATTTACCATGATTGCTTTGTGGCTAACCATCTGACGTGCTTCTGCGCGAGTTGCGCCAAAGCCCATACGATAAACAACGTTATCCAGACGACCTTCTAACAGAGTAAGTAAGTTCTCACCTGTGTTGCCTTTCAGACGTGTTGCTTCTTTGTAGTAGTTACGGAATTGACGCTCTAGAACACCGTAAATACGACGTACTTTTTGTTTTTCACGTAACTGAACACCGTAATCAGACAGACGCGGTTTACGTGCGCCGTGCTGACCTGGTGCTTGTTCCAGTTTACACTTGGTGTCAATCGCCCGAACGCCAGATTTCAGAAATAAATCTGTACCTTCGCGACGGCTCAGCTTGAGCTTAGGACCCAAATATCTTGCCATTTTCTTTCTCCAACTATCCTAAAAACGAAACCGTTATTAAACGCGACGTTTTTTCGGTGGACGACAACCGTTATGAGGAATCGGAGTCACATCAGTAATATTAGTGATGCGGAAACCAGCCGCGTTTAATGCACGGATAGTTGACTCACGACCAGGACCAGGTCCTTTTACCATAACTTCCAAGTTCTTAATTCCGTACTCTTTAACAGCTTCAGCGCAACGTTCTGCTGCAACCTGAGCCGCAAACGGAGTAGATTTACGAGAACCACGGAAACCGGAACCACCGGCAGTAGCCCAACCCAACGCGTTACCTTGACGGTCTGTAATAGTAACGATTGTGTTGTTGAAAGAAGCATGGATATGAGCCACACCGTCAGAGACTTGTTTTCTTACACGCTTACGTGCACGAATAGGTGCTTTTGCCATTGTTCAAATACCCCGATTATTTCTTGATCGGCTTACGCGGACCCTTACGGGTACGTGCGTTAGTCTTAGTACGCTGACCGCGAACTGGTAGACCACGACGATGACGTAAACCACGGTAAGTACCAAGATCCATCAGACGTTTGATGCTCAGGGTAACTTCACGACGTAGATCACCTTCTACAACGTATTTGGCAACTTCGTCACGCAGCTTGTCGATTTGCTCTTCAGACAGCTCACTGATCTTAACATTTTCAGCAATACCCGTTGCTTCACAGATAGCCTGTGAACGAGTTTTACCAATGCCGTAAATCGATGTTAAAGCGATTACGGTATGTTTATGATCAGGAATGTTAATGCCTGCTATACGGGCCACTATGCACTCCTAAATTAACTTTATACAGTACTATTCTGAAAAGCCCGTTTTCAGGATACTCAAACAATACTGTATGATTATAAATGATTGGGCTGGCTAATTTAGCCAGCTCAACCGAACTTTGCAAGAAAAAAATGCAATAATTTAGCCTTGACGCTGTTTATGCTTAGGGTCAACACTGCAAATTACACGCACGTGGCCGTGACGTCTAACGATTTTGCAGTTACGGCACATTTTCTTGACGGAAGCACGAACTTTCATTTTTACTCTCCGTAACTTCTAAAACAAACCCATCTTATCGGTAATTAGCCTTTAAGGTTTGCTTTTTTCAATGCAGACTCATACTGACTTGACATCAGGAGAGTTTGCACTTGAGCCATAAAATCCATGATGACCACAACCACGATTAAGAGGGAAGTACCACCAAAATAGAAAGGTACTTTCATTGCGTCACGCATGAACTCCGGGATGAGACAGATAAAGGTAATGTACAGGGCACCGATTAAGGTTAAACGTGTCATCACTTTATCTATATATTTAGCCGTCTGCTCTCCCGGGCGAATTCCTGGTACAAATGCACCGGACTTCTTCAGGTTATCTGCCGTTTCTCTTGGGTTGAAAACCAACGCCGTATAGAAGAAACAGAAGAAGATGATTGCAGCAGCGTATAGTAACACATAAATAGGTTGACCAGGCTGTAAATTTAAAGAAATTGTCGTCAGCCAACCCCATCCTGTACCATCGCCAAACCAAGAGGTTATTGTACCAGGAAACAGAATAATACTTGAAGCAAAAATTGCCGGTATTACACCCGCCATATTTACCTTAAGTGGTAGATGTGTACTTTGTGCCGCGTATATTCTACGCCCTTGTTGACGTTTTGCATAGTTAACAACGATACGACGTTGTCCTCTTTCTACAAAAACAACAAAGAAAGTTACCGCGAACACCAATACTGCAACCAACAATAACAGGAGGAAGTGCAGTTCGCCTTGCCGCGCCTGCTCGATGGTTTGACCAATGACAGGTGGAAGACCTGCAACGATACCTGCAAAGATAATGATTGAGATACCGTTACCAATACCACGTTCAGTGATTTGCTCACCTAACCACATCAGGAACATTGTCCCTGTGACTAAGCTCACAACAGCCGTAATATAGAATGGTAAGCCTGGATTAATAACCAGACCTTGCATTCCTGGCATATTCGGTAAGCCTGTTGCGATACCAATAGATTGGAATATCGCCAGCACCAAAGTACCATAACGGGTATATTGGCTGATCTTACGACGACCGGCCTCCCCTTCCTTCTTAATCTCCGCTAACCGAGGGTTAACCACTGATAATAGTTGGATAATAATCGATGCCGAAATATAAGGCATGATACCCAGCGCAAAGATAGAAGCACGGCTAAGAGCACCACCAGAGAACATGTTAAACATTTCAATGATGGTGCCTTTTTGCTGATCGAGCAATTTGGCAAGCACAGTGGCATCAATACCAGGGATAGGAATAAAAGAGCCAATCCTAAAGACAATTAGTGCACCAAGAACAAACAGTAATCTGCGTTTTAGTTCACCTATACCACCTTTAGCACTCTGAAAATCTAACCCTGGTTGTTTAGCCATCTGTCACTTATTCCTCAATTTTACCGCCAGCTGATTCGATTGCTGCACGGGCACCTTTGGTAACACGCAGACCACGAATAGTCACTGCACGGTTAACCTCGCCAGACAGAATTAATTTTGCAAATTCAATCTGTGGGCCAACAACGTTTGCGGCTTTCAGTGCATTCAGATCGATTACATCGCCTTCAACATAAGCCAAATCAGACAGACGGATTTCCGCAGTCACGAATGATTTACGTGAAGTAAAACCAAATTTTGGTAAACGACGGTATAAAGGCATCTGACCACCTTCAAAACCACGACGTACGCCACCGCCAGAACGAGATTTCTGACCTTTGTGACCACGGCCGCCAGTTTTACCCAGGCCAGAACCGATACCACGACCTACACGTTTAGGCGCATGCTTGGCACCTTCAGCCGGAGACAGAGTATTTAAACGCATCTCTTACTCCTCAACTTTAACCATATAGGAAACCAAGTTGATCATACCGCGAACTGCTGGTGTATCTTCGCGTTCTACAGTGTGACCGATGCGACGCAGACCTAAACCAGCCATAGTTGCCTTATGTTTAGGCAGACGGCCGATTAAACTGCGTGTTTGAGTAATTTTAATAGTCTTAGCCATGGTCATTACCCCAGAATTTCTTCAACGGATTTACCACGCTTAGCTGCGACCATTTCTGGAGACTTCATGCTATCTAAAGCGTCCAGTGTTGCACGAACGACGTTAATCGGATTCGTGGAACCATAGGTTTTAGCCAGTACGTTACGAACGCCAGCCACTTCTAGAACTGCACGCATTGCACCACCTGCGATGATACCAGTACCTTCATGAGCAGGCTGCATAAATACGCGAGAACCTGTATGAGTACCTTTAATAGGGTGGAACAGAGTACCGTTGTTTAAAGCGACGGTTTTCATATTGCGACGGGCTTTTTCCATCGCTTTCTGGATTGCTGCCGGAACTTCGCGAGCTTTGCCATATCCAAAACCAACGCGGCCATTACCATCACCAACTACTGTAAGAGCGGTGAAGCTAAAGATACGACCACCTTTAACGGTTTTCGATACGCGGTTTACCGCGATCAGCTTTTCCTGCAGTTCGCCAGCTTGTTTCTCGATGTGAGCCATCTTACACTCCTACCTTAGAACTGAAGGCCAGCTTCACGGGCAGCATCTGCCAGTGCCTGGACTCGACCATGATATTGGAAACCGGAACGGTCAAATGATACTGATTTGATACCTTTTTCCAGAGCGCGTTCAGCAACAATTTTACCAACTACTGCTGCTGCTTCTTTGTTTCCAGTGTTTTTCAGTTGCTCAATGATAGCTTTTTCTGTAGTAGAAGCGGCCACCAAAGTTTCAGAACCGTTTGGTGCAATAACCTGCGCATAAATATGGCGAGGGGTACGATGTACCACCAGGCGAGTCGCACCCAGTTCCTGGAGCTTACGGCGTGCGCGGGTCGCACGACGGATACGAGCTGCTTTCTTATCCATAGTGTTACCTTACTTCTTCTTAGCCTCTTTGATACGCACAACTTCGTCGGCGTAACGAATACCTTTACCTTTATAAGGTTCAGGGCGACGGTAAGCACGCAGTTCAGCTGCTACTTGACCAATCACTTGCTTATCCGCACCTTTCAGTAGGATTTCAGTTTGTGTTGGACATTCAGCAGTGATGCCTGCTGGCAGTTGGTGTTCCACTGGATGTGAATAACCTACTGATAAGTTAACTGTGTTGCCCTTAACAGACGCACGATAACCTACACCTACCAGTTGCAGTTTCTTAGTGAAGCCTTCGGTAACACCTACAACCATTGCATTTAGCAGTGAACGAGTAGTACCCGCTTGTGCCCATGCATCAGCATAACCATCGCGTGGTGCGAAAGTTAGTTGGTTGTCAGCATGTTGAATTTCAACTGCATTATGGATAGTACGAGTAAGCTCGCCGTTTTTACCCTTAATCGTAATTACCTGACCGTTGAGTTTAACCTCTACGCCGGCAGGAATGACGACGGGTGCTTTTGCCACACGAGACATTCTTTCCTCCCGAATTAAGCTACGTAGCAGATAATCTCGCCACCAAGACCTGCTTGGCGAGCTGCACGATCAGTCATAACACCTTTTGAGGTAGAAACAACAGCGATGCCCAGTCCTGCCATAACTTGTGGCAGCTCATCTTTTCTTTTATAGATGCGCAGACTTGGACGGCTTACGCGCTGAATGCTTTCTACTACAGCCTTACCTTGGAAATATTTTAAAGTGATTTCCAGTTCTGGCTTAGTGTCGCCTTCAATTTTAAAATCTTCGATATAACCTTCTTCCTTAAGCACGTTGGCAATCGCCACTTTCAGCTTGGAGGAAGGCATTGTGACCGCAACTTTATTCGCGGCCTGACCGTTACGGATACGGGTCAGCATATCCGCGATGGGATCTTGCATGCTCATCTGTCTTTACTCCCGTGATTCAATTAGGGTGATTACCAGCTAGCCTTTCTAAGGCCCGGGATTTCACCGCGCATAGCGGCTTCACGGACTTTAATACGGCTTAGGCCAAATTTCCGCAGGAAACCGTGCGGACGTCCAGTTTGACGGCAGCGGTTACGCTGACGTGAAGGACTTGAATCACGTGGCAGTGTTTGCAGTTTCAGAACAGCATTCCAACGATCTTCATCAGATACGTTTACATCTGAAACGATAGCTTTCAGTTCTGCGCGTTTTGCGAAGAATTTCTCAGCTAAATTCGCACGTTTTACATCACGTGCTTTCATAGATTTCTTAGCCATGAATGCCCTGCCTTACTTGCGGAACGGGAAGTTAAACGCTGCTAACAATGCGCGACCTTCATCATCAGATTTCGCAGTCGTAGTAATGGTAATATCCAAACCACGAACACGATCCACTTTATCGTAATCGATTTCAGGGAAGATGATTTGTTCACGCACGCCCATGCTGTAGTTACCACGTCCATCGAATGATTTAGCGGACAAACCACGGAAGTCACGGATACGTGGTACAGCAATAGAGATCAGACGTTCAAAGAACTCCCACATGCGTTCGCCACGCAGGGTCACTTTACAGCCGATCGGATAGCCCTGGCGGATTTTGAAGCCTGCAACAGATTTGCGTGCTTTGGTGATCAGAGGTTTTTGACCTGAGATTGCTGCTAAATCAGCTGCTGCATTATCCAGCAGTTTTTTATCAGCAATTGCTTCACCAACACCCATGTTCAGGGTGATCTTCTCGACCCGAGGGACTTGCATGACAGAATGGTAACCAAACTGAGACATCAGTTTTTGGACTACCTCGTCTTTGTAGTAATCATGCAGTTTCGCCATCGTATACTCCAAATTACTTGATAGTTTCTTTATTAGATTTGAAGAAACGAACTTTTTTGCCGTCTTCGAATCTAAAACCTACACGGTCAGCCTTGCCGGTTGCCGCATTGAAGATTGCAACGTTAGAAACTTGAATTGCAGCTTCTTTTTCAACGATGCCACCTGGTTGGTTCAGAGCCGGTACTGGCTTCTGATGTTTTTTAACCAGATTGATACCTTCAACGATAACTTTACCAGAAGAAAGAACCTGTTTTACTTTACCGCGCTTACCTTTATCTTTACCAGTTAGCACGATAACTTCGTCTTCACGACGGATTTTCGCTGCCATTGCCTGCTCCTTAGAGTACTTCAGGTGCCAGAGAGATTATTTTCATAAACTTCTCGTTACGAAGTTCACGAGTAACCGGCCCAAAAATACGCGTACCAATAACTTGCTCGCTGTTGTTGTTTAACAATACACAAGCGTTGCTATCGAAGCGAATGACAGAACCGTCAGGGCGACGAACACCCTTCTTGGTGCGCACCACTACCGCTTTCAGTACATCACCTTTCTTAACTTTACCACGTGGAATTGCTTCTTTAATGGTAATTTTGATGATGTCACCTACATCTGCGTAGCGACGGTGCGAGCCACCTAGAACCTTGATACACATTACGCGACGTGCACCGGAGTTGTCGGCCACGTTCAGCATAGTCTGTTCTTGGATCATTTTAGTGCTCCGCTAAATGTCAACTACTACTGAGCCACTTCCACATTAGAAGAGGCCGTTCAATATCCCATAATACGAGGGAGCGGCATTATAACACCACATTCTCGATATGGACAGAAAAAATAAACGGCTCGTTCAGTTTTGAGCCGTTTATTTCGTATGAAAAGGCTATTTTATTACAGAACAGCTTTTTCTACAACGCGAACTAACGCCCAAGACTTAGTCTTAGAGATAGGACGTGTTTGACGAATTTCTACTACGTCACCCATGCCACATTCGTTGTTCTCGTCATGTACATGCAGTTTAGTCGTACGACGGATGAATTTACCATATAATGGATGTTTCACCATACGATCGATAGCAACAACAACAGATTTTTCCATTTTGTCACTTACCACACGACCTTGCAGAGTACGGATTTTATCGGTCATTACGCACCCGCCTTCTCAGTCAGTAAAGTCTTAACGCGTGCGATATTACGACGCACTTGTTTCAACAGATGAGACTGTTGTAACTGACCACTTGCTGCCTGCATACGCAGATTGAACTGCTCACGCAGTAAGTTCAGCAATTCAGTGTTCAGCTCTTCAACGCTCTTTTCGCGCAGCTCTTTTGCTTTCATTACATCACCGTCTTAGTTACAAAGGTGGTTTTGATAGGCAGTTTTGCTGCCGCTAGCTGAAATGCTTCACGGGCCACTTCTTCAGGCACACCATCCATTTCATATAGGACTTTACCTGGCTGGATCAAGGCAACCCAATACTCTACGTTACCTTTACCTTTACCCATACGGACTTCGAGCGGCTTTTCAGTGATTGGTTTGTCTGGGAACACACGGATCCAGATTTTACCCTGACGCTTAACTGCACGGGTCATTGCACGACGTGCCGCTTCGATCTGACGTGCAGTCAGACGACCACGGCCCACAGCTTTAAGACCGTAAGTCCCGAAGCTTACATCCGTACCTATAGCTAAGCCACGGTTGCGGCCTTTATGCACTTTACGGAATTTTGTACGCTTAGGTTGTAACATCAGCGACTCTCCTTACTTGCGGCCTTTACGCTGCTGCTTTTTAGGTTGAGCGGCTGGTTTTTCCGCCTGTTCAACCGCAGCCATACCACCCAGGATCTCACCTTTGAAGATCCATACCTTAACGCCGAGCACACCATAAGTAGTATGTGCTTCTGAGGTATTGTAGTCGATATCTGCACGCAGAGTGTGCAGAGGTACACGACCTTCACGATACCATTCAGTACGAGCGATTTCAGCGCCGCCTAAACGACCACTTACTTCCACTTTAATACCTTTAGCGCCTAAACGCATTGCGTTCTGTACCGCACGCTTCATAGCACGACGGAACATAACACGACGTTCCAGCTGTGAAGTGATGCTGTCAGCAACTAATTTTGCGTCCAGTTCAGGTTTACGTACTTCGGCGATATTAATTTGCGCAGGAACGCCAGCGATATCCGCTACGTTTTTACGCAGTTTTTCTACATCTTCACCTTTTTTACCGATAACGATACCTGGGCGAGCAGTGTGAATAGTCACACGGATGCTTTTCGCAGGACGTTCGATAACGATACGAGATACAGATGCTTTTGCCAGTTCTTTAGTTAAGTACTGGCGCACTTTAAAATCGCTGTCTAGGTTGTCAGCGAATTCATTGGTACCCGCATACCATGTGGAATTCCAAGGCTTGACAATGCCAAGGCGGATACCATTAGGATGTACTTTTTGACCCATTGCTAGTCTCCAGAGTCTCAGCGATCGGACACAACCACAGTGATGTGGCTGGTGCGCTTCAGAATACGATCTGCACGGCCTTTTGCACGAGGCATAATGCGCTTCATAGAAGGACCTTCGTCAACAAAGATCTTAGCTACTTTCAGATCATCAATGTCAGCGCCATCGTTGTGTTCTGCATTAGCAATAGCAGACTCGAGTACTTTCTTCACTAAACCAGCAGCTTTCTTGTTGGTATAGGTCAGAGTTTCCAGAGCTTGCGACACTTTCTTACCGCGAATCAGGTCTGCCACCAGGCGAACCTTCTGAGCAGAAGAACGAGCGTGGCGATGTATAGCGATAGTTTCCATCTCTTCCTCCTACCTTATTTCTTCTTAGCCTTTTTATCGGCTGCATGACCGCGATAAGTACGGGTCGGCGCGAATTCACCCAGTTTGTGACCAACCATTTCGTCGGAAACGTAAACTGGAACATGCTGACGACCATTATGGACAGCGATGGTCAAACCGATCATGTTAGGAAAGATCGTTGAACGACGGGACCAAGTCTTAACAGGCTTTTTGTCACCGCTTTCCACCGCTTTCTCTACCTTCTTCAGCAAGTGCAGGTCAATAAATGGACCTTTCTTGAGAGAACGTGGCATGGCTTATCCTCTAATTATTTCTTAGTACGACGATGAACGATAAAGTGTTCAGTGCGTTTGTTTTTACGAGTCTTCTTACCTTTGGTTTGAACGCCCCAAGGTGTTACAGGGTGTTTACCAAAGTTACGACCTTCACCACCACCGTGTGGGTGGTCTACTGGGTTCATCGCAGTACCGCGAACGGTAGGACGAATACCACGCCAGCGACTTGCACCAGCTTTACCCAGAACGCGTAACATGTGCTCAGAGTTACCTACTTCACCGATAGTTGCACGGCAATCAGAAGGGATCTTACGCATTTCACCAGAACGCAGACGAATAGTGACATAAGCACCATCACGCGCAACGATTTGAACGTAAGTACCAGCTGAACGAGCTAACTGACCACCTTTACCTGGTTTCATTTCTACGTTATGAACGGTAGAACCAACCGGGATATTACGCATTGGTAAGGTGTTACCCGTTTTGATAGCAGCATCAACGCCAGATTGAACTTTATCACCCGCTTTCAGGCCTTTTGGAGCCAGGATGTAGCGGCGTTCACCATCAGCATACAGCACTAAAGCGATGTTAGCTGAACGGTTTGGATCATATTCCAGACGTTCTACTGTCGCAGGGATACCATCTTTGTTGCGTTTAAAGTCAACAATACGGTAAGCCTGTTTGTGACCACCACCGATATGACGGGTAGTGATACGACCATTGTTGTTACGACCACCGGATTTGCTGTTCTTTTCCAGCAATGGCGCATAAGGTTTCCCTTTATGCAGCTCTGGGTTTACCACTTTAACTACGTGGCGACGGCCCGGAGACGTAGGTTTACATTTAACAATTGCCATTGTTCTTTACTCCTCCGACTTACTCAGCGCCGCCGACGAAGTCCAGATTCTGGCCTTCCTTCAGGGTGACGTAAGCTTTTTTCCAGTCGCTACGACGACCAATACGCTGACCGTGACGTTTCACTTTGCCTTTCATCAGCAGAGTGTTAACACTTTCAACTTCGACTTCAAACAGTTTTTGTACAGCTGCTTTAATCTCTGCTTTGGTCGCGTCTTTAGCAACTTTGAGAACGATGGTATTTGATTTTTCCATCGCGATAGAAGCTTTTTCAGATACATGCGGCGCGCGCAGTACTTTCAGCAGACGTTCTTCACGGATCATGCCAGCATCTCCTCAACTTGCTTCACAGCGTCAGCAGTCATGACGACTTTGTCGAAGGCGATTAAGCTAACTGGATCGATTGTTGCTGCATCACGAACGTCTACTTTGTATAAGTTACGTGCTGCTAAATACAGATTCTCATCAACTTCTGCTGTGACAATCAGTACATCTTCCAGAGCCATATCTTTCAGTTTCTGTGCTAAAAGCTTAGTTTTAGGCGCTTCAACAGAGAACTTCTCTACGACGATCAGACGATCTTGACGTACCAGTTCTGACAGAATGCTCTTCAGAGCACCGCGGTACATCTTTTTGTTTACTTTTTGACTGTGGTCCTGTGGTTTAGCTGCGAAGCTAACACCACCAGAGCGCCAAATTGGGCTCTTGATTGAACCTGAACGTGCACGACCTGTACCTTTCTGGCGCCATGGCTTTTTGCCTGAACCAGAAACTTCAGCACGAGTTTTCTGAGCACGAGTACCTTGACGAGCACCAGCAGCGTATGCAACGACTACTTGATGCACAAGCGCTTCGTTAAAGTCACGCCCGAAGGTAGTTTCGGAAACAGTCAGCGCGCCTTGCGCGTCTTTCATTACCAATTCCATTCCTATCTCCTCGACGTTACGCCTTGACAGCTGGTTTAACGATCAGGTCACTGCCAGTTGCACCTGGGACAGCACCTTTGACCAGCAGCAGGTTGCGCTCAGCGTCAACACGTACTACTTCCAGGCTCTGAACGGTAACTTGTTCGTTACCCAGTTGACCTGCCATTTTCTTGCCTTTAAATACACGACCCGGAGTCTGGTTCTGACCGATAGAACCCGGAACGCGGTGAGACAAGGAGTTACCGTGGGTAGCATCTTGAGTACGGAAGTTCCAGCGCTTTACAGTACCAGCAAAACCTTTACCTTTAGATGTTCCAGTAACGTCGACTTTTTTAACGTCAGCGAAAATTTCTACACTAATGCTTTGACCTACAGTGTATTCTTCGCCTTCGTTCAGACGGAATTCACGCAGTAAGCGGCCAGCTTCAACACCAGCTTTAGCAAAATGACCTGCTTCAGGTTTCAGTACACGGTTCGCTTTTTTGCTACCTGTAGTCACCTGAATTGCACGATAACCGTCTTTCTCTAGATCTTTGACCTGAGTAACACGGTTGTTTTCAATTTCGATAACGGTTACAGGGATTGAAACGCCATCTTCAGTGAAGATACGAGTCATTCCTACTTTTTTACCGACTAAACCAATCATTGTTTCAACCTCTCAATCGCTTGATGACCTGATTAACCTAGGCTGATCTGCACGTCTACGCCGGCAGCCAGATCCAGACGCATCAGAGCATCAACGGTTTTCTCGGTTGGCTCAACGATGTCAACCAGACGTTTGTGAGTGCGAATTTCATACTGATCACGCGCATCTTTATTAACGTGCGGAGAAATCAACACTGTGAAACGCTCTTTGCGAGTCGGCAGTGGGATTGGACCACGAACTTGCGCACCTGTGCGCTTAGCAGTCTCTACGATTTCCGCAGTTGATTGATCAATCAGACGATGATCAAAAGCTTTCAGGCGGATACGGATTCTTTGGTTCTGCATGAGACCAGAGCTCCAACTATTTTTTATAAACGTAAATGATTACTACTCGTACCCATTTCGATTGATGAGAGAGTGTAATCGTTCTGCATATAACTCCCCAATCGGGAGTATTATATTAATGCAATAAAAAAATCTGCATTAGCTGATAAATCAGCCCCACTAAATCAGTGAGCCTGCGCATTATACTTGCCTGAGAGATGAAATCAAGCCAAGAATAAAAAAACAGCGATAAAAATTATCTAGCCACAGCAAATTGAACTTAAAAAATAGAAAACAAAGGCAACAATAGCGTTACCTTTGCTTTTATAAATTCGATAGATAGCAATAAAGAAAGATTAGTACTTCTTTTATGCTAAAAGATGAGATCACTCTTCAATCATTTGCGCTTGAAGATAGTTTTGTAGTCCGATACGTTCAATAAGCTCTAGTTGGGTTTCAATCCAATCGATATGCCCTTCTTCATCCGTTAAGATTTCTAGCATCAGATCTCTGCTCACATAATCATGAATTGAATCAGCATAAGCGATAGCTTCACGTAAGTCTTTTGCTCCCCCTAATTCGAGTTCAAGATCTGAACGCAACATCTCTTCAACATCTTCACCGATATTGAGTTTTCCTAAATCTTGTAAGTTAGGGATACCTTCTAAAAATAAAATACGCTCAATATATTTATCAGCATGCTTCATTTCATCAATAGACTCATGGTATTCCATCGCATTAAGGCGAGTAAATCCCCAATTTTTAAACATACGGGCATGCAAGAAATACTGATTAATTGCAACAAGTTCACCACCTAATAATTTATTAAGGTGGGCTATCATTTTTTTATCACCTTTCATTTTTATGCTCCTTTGCTTCCAGTCTTTTTAGTGTAGACCTTTTATACAAAGTAGAGAGAAAGGAATATTAAAAACTGTTATGCAACTTCAGAAATTTGAGGATAAAGGAGGTGTTGTTCATCATCTATAAGTTGACGAGCTTGACGTATACATTTACCACAACAACTGCCTACAGGTAGGATTTGACGTAATTGATTGATTGTTCGAATTTGATGTTTATGAACAGTAGAGATAATTTTTTTATCACTCACACCATGACACAGACAGACATACATAATAACGACCTCATTAACTACCTATCAAGATAGTAAATGATAATCATTGTTATTTCAATTTCTATTTATCGTACAGATCTATCTAAGTGTGCTGATGATAATAAAAAATGAATAATGGCAATAAGCTAGTTATCGTTAATAGAGGCATAAACTAAAAAAGGGCATCATCAGATGCCCTTTTCAAAAATAATAAAGCTAGGAATTAACCTAATACTTTAGCAACAACACCCGCACCTACTGTACGGCCACCTTCACGGATTGCGAAGCGTAAACCTTCGTCCATTGCGATTG
>NZ_BAABMO010000044.1:0-28368 GCF_054767435.1 Proteus sp. MB838 | reverse complement strand
TACTTAGCCTTACTATGCTGGCGATAATATCTACGCCAGTGTTGGCTAAATCCCCTGTAGCTAACTTAAAAATCAACGGTGATATTAAGCCACCAACTTGTACTGTTAATGGGGCGACACAGCGTGATGTTATTTTTGATTACGGAGTCATAAGCCCAACACTTATCCCTCAATCGACTGTCTACTCTTATTCTGACATTGGAGTTCAAAATACAGTTACGATTGAATGTGATGCAAAAACATATTTAACATTTACTGCATCTGACACTTATGCTGATACAGAATTAAGTGTTAATAATACATCAGGCTGGTTTCATTTAGTTGATAAAGCAAATCCTGAAACCGCAGTTGGTGCGGCTTTCTTCGCATGGGATAATGTGACTGTCGATAGCAAACCTGCATATATTTCACGAGCAAACGATGTGTCTATTACAGGAACCAGCTACAATAACGCCCTATATAAAGGGCCAACCAATGGTTGGACATCAGAAAAACAAACAAGCGTTGATAAAAACGCCTTGGCTCTAATTTCAGGTGAAATTTTCCAAGCAAGTTTTAGACAAGGAATGACAATGAGTACTTTTATTTTATCTAGAGATGAATTAAGTAAAAAAGGAATAGATTTATCTAATGGTTTAGATTTTATGGGAGAAGCTGTTCTCACTTTTAACTTTGGTGTCTAATTTTAAAGTAATTGATAATCACAATATCATTAATTTTTATATTGTGATTATCTTTTACGTTAAAAATTTAACAGTACTTAACAGTACTTAGTACGCTATCAATGTTCTGAATATCAAATTAGCACATCATTCAATCAGGAACGATACATCAATACTTCCTTTATAAGTATTCGTAGGTATATTTCCATTGGCACAAAGGTTGAATGATAATGACTTATAAACAGTTCCCCCATTATATTTTCCCAAAGATTGTCCTGCATAAAACTCTAAGGCCTCGGCAGAATTGTTATTACATACTGCATTAGTTATTTTTTTAGCTGCATCAGATACCGTGATATAAGGTGCGACTTCTTTATCTTTCAAAGGGATATTGGGAGACATTGTCATCCCCGTTTTACTTGCATTGACTAGCTCATTATAGGGTTTTAATGTCACGTACATATTTCCTGAATGAGGGCAAGAGACAAGCATACTAGCGACACTTTGCTCAAGTAACTTGGCTGACTTAAAATTTTGTGCTAGTTGAGCGGCAAATTGTATATTTGTTGAGCTAGCAGGAGAAACATTACATGTTTTTAAGACGTGAATAGGACCATTACCAAATGAAAAAGGAACTGAAGATAGATCTGGATTAGCCCCGCCTGAGGTTGCTGTTTGAGCTGTAGTAAAATATATTGGAGCTACAAAATCGTAAATACCGGGTTTAACATGGCCTACTGCATAAATAGAATAAGAGCTTATTCTCAAGCTAGTATTACTTACACGTGATAAATTACCATACCAGCACATTGGGTGACGATAGACAAATTGATTAGAATATTCCTCTGTTCTAGAAATTTCTTTTCCTCGACGCAGGGTAATTCTTGTCGGGGAAGGTAATCCATTCTGATAATACAACGCATCGATAGATACTATTCCATTGATAGCTGCAACTAAATAATTTTCCCTATTTTCCTCTTCACTTACGTTTTTATTATATAATTTTAATCCGTACTCCCCCTCTTGACTTCCTGGGAATGGGAATAAAAAATTCTGCCATTGCGCACTGTTTTTACTACAATAATCTACAACATTATTAACACCTACAGCCGCTCCATAGTAATTACCACTACTACGAAGTGACATATATGATTGAGGAGGCGTTAATTCACCTATATACCCCGTTCCATTATCTGGAATAACAAGTGCTTTTGTTAGGAGAGGGAAAAACAGTGACAAAACAAAAAGACTGATTTTAATAGTTATCGTTTTCAATTTTCACCACCAAGCATAATGACAGATAGAACCATCTATATATTATTTATTATATGATTATTATTGATTTTTATCTCTAACAATAAGAATAAAAATCATTATTCCATATAAAAACTAAAATAAAAACAAAGTAAAGAAAAGCATTCTAAAAAAGAATCATTCCCGCTATTTTTAGTAAGATAATATTTTCAATAACTGTTAACAAACATCATTTTAAGATTTTCTCCTGCGTTCTTTTTTCACTTTCTATGCTTATTCCATTTCACGTATTCTCACCTTATAGCTTGATTGCTCTGACAATAATCTGCACACAAATGCACTTGAAAAAAAATAAAATAGCTATTAGCGATATAAAAGGTCTATTTTTAATTATCTCTTTTAGATAATATTAGACATTAAAATAAACTCAGTTTAAGAAAGTCTAAATTAGATATATTAAAAATATATTCAGATATCATTAAATAAACAAAAGGTGTATTATATAATATTGCTTTGTTATTTATCCTCTAAAAAGGAATAATGATATGAAAAAATTATTACTTAGCCTTACTATGCTGGCGATAATATCTACGCCAGTGTTGGCTAAATCCCCTGTAGCTAACTTAAAAATCAACGGTGATATTAAGCCCCCAACTTGTACTATTAATGGAGCAACACAAAGTGATGTAATTTTCGATTACGGAGTCATAAGCCCAACACTTATCCCTCAATCGAAAATTTATTCTTATCCTGCCAGTATGGTTCAAAATACAGTTACAGTTGAATGTGATGCAAAAACATATTTAACCTTTGTTGCGTCTGATACTTATGATAATACAGAATTAAGCGTTAATAATACGTCAGACTGGTTTCATTTAGTAGATAAAGCAAATCCTGAAACTGCGGTTGGAGCAGCTTATTTTGTATGGGATAATGTGACTGTTGATGGCAAACCTGCGTATATTTCACGAGCAAACGATGCTGCTATCACAGGGACTAACTACTATAATGTCCTATATAAAGGGCCAACCAATGGTTGGACATCAAAACAACAGACAGAATCGGTTGATAAAGGCTCTCTGGCTCTAATTTCAGGTGAAATTTTCCAAGCAAATTTCAGACAGGGAATTGAAAGTAATCCTACTCAAACCTTTATTTTATCTAGAGATGAATTAAGTAAAAAAGGAATAGATTTATCTAATGGTTTAGATTTTATCGGGGAGGCTGTTCTCACTTTTAATTTTGGTGTCTAATTTTAAAGTAATTGATAATCACAATATAATTAAAATTTATATTGTGATTATCTTTTGCTATCAATAAGAACCCCTCAAAATTTAATATAATTAAGGACTTCTCATATAACATAAAATTATTTTTGTATTTCTTTTAAATAATCAGCAACACGATATTCAATATTTTTACGCTCAATGTCAGATAAAGAATAAAACATAGCGACATTATTCACATCATAATTTAATAGTAAACCATAATAATATGCTTCTTTCACATCACCTTTGAGTAGAAGTGATTCATAAAGTTTGTCAAAAGAAGATATTGCAAAATTCATTTTTCCTAATCGAATATTCATATCTAAAATATAATCGTTATGATTTTTTAGTGTAGATAAATACACATTCACGAAAGGATCCTTACTTATGTATTTTGGTGCATTAGTATACATATTATTTAATTCAGAATACAAAAAATCATTTATTTCATATGGATAATCTAACGATAATTGATACCACTCAATAGCCTTATCAAGGTTTCGTTCAACTAAACACGGTGACTCTAAATAATAATCAGCAATGATACTAATACTAGAATATTTGTATTCATTAGAAGAGCTGTATTTACTAGGTTCTTCTCCTGTTGTTAGCCATTCTTTAAGATAGTAGTCTGCTTTATTGATATTATCTTTATCTTCACAGATATTTTGCATATAGTACCAATAAATTAACTCAGCCGCTTCTTTATTTCCTAAATCATATGCTTTTTTGGCATAAATTAAACTTCTTCCACTATCTTCAATACTATAAAATCTTGCTAATTCTAGTTGTTGTTTACTACTCTCTTTTTGGTTTAGTAAATAATCAAGTGTATTATCTCTTTTTTCCTTCCATCTTCTATCTATTTCATATTTTTCTGATTCTAATTCAAAGTTAGACGAATTGATGCTAATACGTCGTTCATATTCAGATGCTTTAGCAATGTTCTTTCTAACCCCCTCTTTACCGTCTCGATAAATTATAGCCAATTCTTTTAAGCAAATAAAATCACCTAAATCTGCACATTTTCTTCGCCAAGCCAAACGCTCCTTAATAGTGATATTAGTTAACTTATCAAAAGAATAGTCTTGATAAATTTCATCGCGAGCATTCTTATCTTTATACTCTTTTGTAATAATAAATTTAATTGCATCAATAGAACCTATTTCAGCTAATTTAAATATATCCTTATAATATTTTTTTAAATTATCTTCATTAATATTGTTAGCTGAGTTCTCATGTATTATATTCTTTATTGTATATTGAAATGCAAGATTTGTATTTTGACTTAATAATGGTTGAATAGCCTTTCTTATTTTATCATCATATAGCGAACGTTCCACAATAAAATCAATTACATACTGTGAATCCATTCCATATCGGAAAAGAATACTATATCCTTCCTGTCGTTTTTTTTCGGTCAACCTTCTGCTTTCTAAATCATCTTTCAATTCTGAAACAATATTAATAAGAGCTTGATCATCTATTATATTTTTATATTTAATAGTCGCAATTGCTTGATGAAAAGTAGCTTCATAGGCATAACCTCGTGCTTTTTGATATAATGAAAAAGCATATTCTTCATTATTGGCGACATCTTCTTCTAAAAGAAGATCTGCATAAAAATGAGCTAAGCTATAGTTTTGATTAAATGTACCAGCTGATTTATTTTTAATTACACTCTCTCTTAAAATATTCACAATCTCTTCTTTTTTAAGATAATCAGAAGCACCAAAATCAAAATATATTTTTACTAATTCTCTTTGGCTTTTACCTGTCAATTTATCATTAGTTATGTTTTCTTTCAGAAAACTAACTGCTTTTCTAATATTCTGATGAACCCCCTCACTATTAGAATATAATTTAGCCAATAATAATTTGCTTTCAGGAGATGGCTGTATGTTATATGCTCTCTCTACCAGCTTAAGTGCTTTTTCAAAATTATAAAAACTACTATTTGGTTTTAAATAGACATTAGCGAGCGCTAGCATGGCTTGTGGAGAGTTTGGATATTTCAATAATAATGTATTAATATATTTTTCAAGCAAGTTTCTAAAATAATTTGATGATAATGTATCACTATTATTTAATTTCTCTATTATTTTAATTAATCCATCATGATGCGCTAAATCAGCAGATTTTTTTAAATATATATTAGCTAAAAAAGAATTTTCTTGAAGGGGATAGTTTTTCTTATCACCCTTGTAGATTTGATACAGAAGATATGTTGCCTCAGGATAGTTCAAATATGCTGAATCAAAAAGTAAGTTAATATCTTGACTTATTAACTTATATTTTAAATACATCATTTTAGGATCTTTTTCTTCAATAAAAGGACGTATCATATTTTTAGTCTTTTTTGATTGTTTTACTGAATCCTTATTCTCTAAATATTGATATACAGCTTCTTTATTACCTTCTTCTGCTAATTTTTCTAATTCTTCAAGTGTTCTTTTTTTTTCAGACCAAGATTGCTCACCATAAATAGGGAGTAGCGTATATTCTTTTTGATCATAATAAATCACAGGAAAATTAAGGTCATGTAAAAAATCTTTCGCTATTGAAGAGCCTAAATCAGCAGCTTTAGTTAATGACGTTAATCCTTGAGCATCATCAGTAGGACTTTGGATTAATCCTTTGTTACGTAAATATCCTAAATTATAAAGTGCATTTCTATTTTGTAAGTTTGCTGATTTTATTAACCATTTTTGTGAAGCTAAGGCATTTTTATCAACCCCTATGCCATCCCAATACATCATTGCTAAACTAAATGCTGCTTGCGGATCACTTTCCGCATGTTGTGAAAAATAATTAAACGCCTCTTTATAGTCACCTTTTTGATAATAGCTATAACCATTTGGCTTTGACTGTGGTTGGATTTGATTTTTATTGAGATAAAACCCCAAGGCCACAAATACTAAAAAAATGGAGATAAGTATATTTTTAATTTTACGAGACATAATATTCCTTTTAAAGCTCATTCTTTTTATATAAATATAGCACAATAGTAAAAATTAAAATCAATATAATTGCTATTCTTTTATTTATATTTTTATATTAATTTATTTAGATTTGTTATAAAAATTGATTGACATTCAATACTCCACTCTATAATCAGCCCTCGTTGTGTCGTATTATTCAGCAAATAGTTTGACTACTTCACGTCTAAATATCACTAAAATAAGCTTTTTAATATTACAATCTTTCATCTGACAAAATTAAATACCTTACTATACTAATATATATGATTAATATTTAATCATTTTTGAATAATAATCAGAGGTTCTAAAAAGGTTATTATTTATAATTATAACAAACCATAATTAATTTAATCTTTATCAAATTTAAATCCCGTGAAAATAAAAAAAATCATTTTAAATCACTAGAAAATGTCTATTAATGATTTACAAATTGGTATTAAATCTTATTTATCCAAAATGCGATTTTAACTTATTGCCTCATTTGTCAGTTTATGTAAACATCAGCACCAAATTTGACTTAAGATAATATTCTCAATGAAAGTCAACTAATCGCTAAATTCCGTACCCTAAACTTATATTTAACCTGCGTAACAACGGATTTGTGACTGCATTAGTAAGGATGTCCGGATCTATATTTCATTACTGACATCGCCTTAATTCATTGAGTTAGACACATGCAATTATTGATTGATGAATTAGGCAAAAATATGCAAGAAAAACAATTCTCCCTTACATCACATCATACTGACAAACAACATCGTTTATTAAAATGGAGCTTACTCAGCTTATATTTTATCTCTGTCCCCTTATTGGCTGATCCCGTCAATCAAGCACTCTCTATCGATGCCCGCGAGCAACAACGCCAGCAAGAACGAGAGCGCATGTTACAACAGCAGAACAACCCCGTTGTGGATACGCGTATTCAACAGCCTGATTTAACGCTGCCTGATTATCCGCAAAATGAACAACCCTGCTTTACCATTTCCACTATCCGTCTTGACGGTGAGTCCGCTGCCGATTTTCAATGGGCATTAAAAGCCGTTAACGACGCCAAAGGCCAGTGCTTGGGTAGCCAAGGGATTTTGTTAGTCCTCAATAAAGTCCAAAATGCCATTTTAGAAAAAGGTTATGTCACCACCCGCGTGATGGCACAAGAGCAAGATTTGAACCAAGGTGAGTTAGTCCTCACGCTTCAACCGGGACGGATTAATGCCATTCGTTTTGATGAAGGCACTTCATGGCGTGGGCGTTTATGGAATGCCATTCCTGCTGCCTCAGGCGATATTCTGAATCTGCGTGATATTGAGCAAGGGCTAGAAAACTTTAAACGCGTACCCAATGTCACTGCCGATATTCGTATCGAACCCGGCCCAATTGATGGTACCAGTGACTTAGTGGTCAGTTGGCAAGAAAAGCGTCCTGTGCGATTAAGCTTCAGTCTTGATGATAGTGGCTCAAAAAGCACCGGGCGCTATTTAGGCTCTGCGACGCTAGCCATTGATGCGCCGTTTGCCCAAAACGATATGTTTTACGCCAATATCAGTAAAGACTTGTTTGATAAAGGCCCTTTTGGTAACCGTTCTTACACCCTGAACTATTTCATTCCTATTGGCAATTGGGGCTTTGCCGCCAATTACAATGAATATAATTATCACCAGAATATTCCCAATGCCAACGAAGTGTTACGTTATAGCGGTAAGAGCGATACCGCACAATTTACCCTATCACGGTTACTGTTTCGCGACCAAATCCACAAAACCACCCTTAATCTGCGTACTTACCGAAAAACCGCCAGTAACGCCGTTAATGACATTGATATTGAACAACAACGCCGCCGTACCGCAGGGTGGGAAATCGGCCTTAATCAGCGCAGCTTCTTAGGCAATGCCACACTCGATGCCAATATTAACTGGCGTCGCGGTACAGGCGCCTACGGCGCACGCCGTGCCCCTGAAGAAGATACCCACAGCGGCAGTGCCCGCGTGGGCATTTTTCTTGGGGACATCAGTTTCAATCAACCCTTCACGTTGGGCGAACAGTCTTGGCGCTGGAATACCACTTTACGGGGTCAATGGACTCAGCATGCCCTAACACCACAAGAGCGCATGTCCATTGGCGGACGCTATACCGTGCGTGGTTTTGACGGAGAGCAAGTACTGTCGGGTGAAAAAGGCCTGTTATGGCGCAACGAACTGGCATGGAATGTTTTTTCTAAAGGGCAAGAACTGTATTTAGCCGCTGATTACGGGCGTGTTGAAGGCCAAAGTACCCAATACCTTGTGGGACATCAACTTGCCGGTACCGCATTAGGACTTCGTGGCTCACTCTTCTCTCGTTTGAGCTATGACCTGTTTGTTGGCGTGCCATTATATAAGCCGAAAAAATTCGATACGTCAGGAGCGACGGCAGGTTTTAGCCTCAACCTTGAAATTTAATCGCCATTAATTTGATAGCCGATAGACATTTTTAGTTTTACCCATGTTTGCCCTGTTTTTTGAAGGAACTCTATTATGAATAAGCATTGTTATCGTTTAATTTTTAGCCGCACTCATGGGGAATTACGTGTTGTATCGGAACTGGCGAAAAGCTGTAGCACCGATTCAGGCCAAACACGAGGCGTAAATGGTAATCGTCTATGGGTCACTCTACGCCGCACCTCATTACTGCTGTGGTTAGCCTTGTGGGGTACCTCAGCCATGGCGAGCAGCATTATTGCCGATAACAATGCACCACAAAACCAACGCCCGGAGGTGATCAATACGCAAAATGGGCTTCCACAAGTCAATATTGCGGCACCAAATGGCTCCGGTATTTCTCATAACCAATATAAACAATTTGATGTCGATAACCGTGGCGCCATTCTCAATAACTCGGCGGTGATGACTTCAACACAAACCGCAGGGATGATCCAAGGTAACCCGAATCTTGACCCAAACAAAGCTCCTGCGCGCGTGATTCTGAATGAAGTCAACAGCAATAACCCAAGCCAAATTAAAGGCTTTCTGGAAGTTGCAGGCGGTAAAGCGCAAGTGATTGTCGCTAACCCATCGGGAATTATTTGTAATGGCTGTGGCACTATCAATGCAGGTCGTATGACCCTTACCACAGGGAAACCCCAATTTAATCAAGACGGTAGCCTTGCAGGATATCAAGTAGAACGCGGGGTTATTCGTGTTGAAGGTGGAGGATTAAATGCCGATAGTCGCCACGATACGCAGTATGTTGATCTGCTCGCCCGTGCCGTTGAAATCAATTCTGGTGTGTGGGCGAAAGAAAAAATAGCGATCGTTGCGGGTAAAAATAAGGTCGATACGCAAAATAAAGCCACTCCGATAAAGAGCCAAACTGCACAACCTGAATTTGCCATCGACATGGGCCAAATGGGTGGTATGTACAGCGGTTATATCCACATGGTGGGCACCGAAAAAGGTGTGGGCGTTCGCAATCAAGGTGGGCACATACAAGCGGATAAAACCTTAACGGTGAAAAGTAATGGGCAGTTAGTCTGGCAATCAGCAAAAACACAAGAAGCCGTTACCCAAGCCAACGGGGATATTACCTTATTAGCCAAAGACAACCTTATACATCAAGGTAAATTACACAGTGGTGGCGTCTTAAACGTAGAAAGTCAAACAGGTTCAGTGGACAACTCGGGGACACTTGCTGCCCTCAAAGACGTTAATATCAATGCGAAAGGCGATATCCACAGTCAAGGTAACGTGCTCGCGGGCAGTGATAATAAAAGTAAGATTATTAATAACGCCAATATCATATTAACCAGTGAGGGAAAAATTGATACTCGTGGCACATTGCTAAGTAAGCAAAATATCACTGCAACAGCAAAATCACTGGATTTAAGCCAAACACAAATCGCGGCATCAAACTTGGCGCTGACATCTAAACAAGGGGATATCGCCCTTACTCAAGCAAAAATTGATGTGAGTGATGCCAAACTCAGTAGTGTACGTGATATTCATACTCAGCAAATTCAAATTCAAGCCCAACAATGGAATATCAACGCCAATAACCTGTTTAATCAAAATGGAACTTGGGTACAAACAGGGCAGAATGAGAGCCAATTTTCCCTCAAAGGGCAACTAAATAATCAAGGCGGTGCGATTGAAACCCACCGCCTTAAGCTCAATGCCGATTCACTGAATAACCAAGCAGGCCGATTAGTTGCGTTAAGCAAAAGCCAACAAGATTGGCAGATAAAAAATAGCATTAATAATCAACAAGGTGAAGTTGGGGCAAATGGCGATTTAACTCTTACCGCAAACTCAATTGATAATCAATCGGGCACCATTAAAAGCCAAACTAAACTGGCTTTGAATGCCAAAGAGCAAATTGATAATAGCGCAGGTAACCTTGTGGCGGGAAATGCCGTCAACCTGCAAGCAGGCAAATCGCTGAACAACCAATCGGGGACAATTAATAGCCAGCAAGTTGCTGTCACCACGGACAATCTCAATAATGCACTGGGTAAACTGATTAGCCAAACAACCCTCGATATTGTGGCTCAGCAGCAAGTGAATAATGCCAACGGTTTTATTGGTTCAGGTGATAAACTCACTCTCGCTACGCAAAATTTGGTTAACAGCCAACAAGGGACGGTGCAAAGTGAGACACAATCAAATATTCATGCGAAAGAAATTGATAATAACAAAGGCCAACTGTTGGCTGGAAAAGACATTTTACTCACAACCAATGCATTATATTCAGAAAAAGGCAATGTGAGCGCTAAAAATGTCAATATTCAGGCTGATACAATAAATAATATTGAAGGTAAAATAATTGGCCAAGATAAACTCACTATCGCCCTTAATAATTTACTGAATAATACCCGCGGTAAACTGCTCACGAATAATACTCTTACTGTATCTGGGCAGGGTGATATTCATAATCAGAAAGGTATTTTGCAAAGTAGTGAAAATTCCACTGTCGCATTAGAAAACATACACAACGAACAAGGAAAAATTGTTGCAGGCCAACAATTTACAATAAATAGCAAAAATAAACTTGATAACATGCAAGGTGAAATAAATGCGGAATTATTAACAATCACTGCTGATAAATTAAATAATCAGCAAGGCAATATTATTGCCACTAAGGATCTTGATATAACGTCAAATCAAACTATTAATAACAGACAAGGTCTAGTTGAAGCTGGTCAGAAGTTCATAGCCACAACACAACGTGATTGGGACAACCAACAAGGTGTTACACAAGCAGGTTTATCAATGACTGTCAGCGCAAAAAACATTGATAATACAAAAGGACAATTACAATCAGGTGGTGAGTTAGTTTTCAGTACAACACATAATGTTATTAATACACTGGGAAAAATAGCCGCACAAAACGCTTTGTATTGGCAAGGTACGGGATCGAGCCAATTTAATAACCGCAACGGTAAAGTACAGAGTAATGGCACCTTAACGCTAAATGGCGGTCAATTAGCGAATCAACAGCAAGGTAATATATTTAGTCAAAAAACATTACAACTCTTATTAAGAGGCGATTTGCTCAATCAAGACGGTAAGCTGACCAGTAATGAAAACACTTTGATTAAAACGAACAATCTGATTAATACACAAGGAGAAATAAACGCATTAAATAATTTGGATATTCAATTAATTAATCAGTTAGATAATCGTAATGGTCGTCTTTTTGGTCAATATTCACAGAATTTAAATGCGAACGATATTCTAAATGAATCTGGTTGGATGGGAAGTCTAGGATCTTGGTCTGCAAAAACAAATATATTCAATAATCAAATGGGGCAAATCCAGAGTCAAAAAGACGCACATTTAACAACAAATACCTTTAATAATGAGAAAGGCCTTTTCCAATCAAGTAATAATATTATATTGCATATTGCAAATAGCATTGATAACACCCAAGGTAAAATCAGCGCACAAAAAGAAATTTATTCTCAAGGTCTTCATTCTAATCAATCAACAGATCTCATCAAAAACAATGAAGGTCAGTGGTTAGCGGGGAATACATTAAAACTATTCGCTTTGAATATTGATAACTCACAAAAAGGGTTACTGTATAGTCAAAAGCAGATGCAACTTGTTGTCAAAAATGAGCTGAATAACCAACAAGGTAATATCCAAAGTGGGGATAACCTCGCCTTAACTGCCCAATCACTGCAAAATCAATCAGGATTAATCGACGGCCTACAGGCTATTAATTTGCGTTTATCTAACTTATTGGATAACACGTCAGGTAAAATAAGAAGTAACCAACATCAGACCATCCAAGCCTCAGATATTCAAAATCATCAAGGTCATATCAGTAGCCAAAGTGAACTTACTGTCAACGCCACACAGCTTGATAATGACCAAGGTCTGTTGATTAGCCAACAAAACAGTGATTACCACCTTGAGCGAATCAATAACCAGAGCGGTAAAATACACAGCGGTCAGGGGTTAACCGTAACAGCAGACACACTGCAAAATCAACAAGGTCAACTGGTTTCAACACAATCACTGACTATCAATACAACGCAATTAGATAATCACAATCAAGGTGTTTTAAGTAGCCAAGCGGGTTTAAATCTCATCACGACTAACCTTAATAACCGTGATAATGGTTTAATTTGGGGCACGACGCAAAATGTGATTTCAGCAAAAAATATCGATAATACCCAAGGCTATTTACAGAGCCATGGCGCATTGACCTTAGATAATCTAACGTCACTAGATAACCAAAAAGGTCATATTTTAGCTAATGGGGCGATTGCGATAAATGCGAAAGACGCCCCTCTTGCCTCGACCTTAATATTATTGAATCAGCGTGGCGTTATTCAAAGTGGTGATAAACTCACACTTAATACTCAGACTTTCAATAACCAAGGAGGCACGTTACAAAGCCAAAATGCTTTAACGCTTACCGCAAAACAAGATCATACTCAACGTAATGGCGATATATTAAGTAGCAATCAATCCGTTTCCCTTTCTATTTCTGGTGTATTTACGAATTTAGCTGACTGGTTATTACCTGCTTCACTGACGATAAAAAGCCAAAATGTGATCAACTCAGGTTCGTTAGTCAGCCGTACATTAAATTTCAATACAGGCTTATTAAAAAACCGCGGTCGCCTTGAAGCCGATGATTTTACGTTTAATCTCACAAGTCTAGATAATACCGCCGCTATTATGGGCGATAATGCGGTTATTCACGCACAATCAATCGATAACAACAGTAAAAATGCCGTTATTGCGATGACGCAATCACTCGATTTAACCGCGAACAATAACCTGATAAATCATAACGGAGCCTTGATTTATAGTGGTGATAAATTATCGCTTACCAGCCCAGAGATTGAAAATAAAGCCAGTTTTATTGAAGCTGAAGGCGATGTGGCTATTAAAGCTGATCAACTTCGTAATTTACGTGAAGGACTAGAGATTGAGCGAGATGCTGAGAAAAAGGATTATCGTTGGCATCGTTACCATTATTTTTGGCGTTCTTATAATTCAAATGTGATTACCGACGCTACCCCTTTTGCGCCGACCACTCAGAAGTTAACATTTAATGATGATAATGAGGCAATTAATAATAAATACGGCACATTAACCGCTATTGATGCTTCTAACAAAAAGGTGCAAGTCCTAGTTAAAAACATCAATGACAACACACCAATGCGCTTATGGGTGCATTACGAATCACTGATCCCAAATAGTGACGGCACCTATAATATGACTTTTTATCAGACGACAGGATTTGAACAGATAGGTGGTGTACCTACTCCTTATCATAATACAGTATGGCGAGAATTTACGGGCCAGCCTCGAATTGAGCAATGGGATCCAGAGATCCATGTCAGTAGTTATGATTTAAAATTCATAAGCGATTATAGTAATTTCCGTGAACGAACAGTCTCAGGATCATTGACTCGGGATAAATTGATTTCTGAAGGAGTTGGCGCACGTATCCTTTCAGGTGGCAATATGAACCTTAATATTTCAGGACTATTGCTTAATGATGCCAGTGTGATCACCTCAATGGGAAATCAATCCATTGATGGAAAAGCTAAAATAGAGAATAACGCCTATTCCATTAATGAACGCCGTCGAGAGTATATTGTTGATCACTATGATAAGGATACTAAACATTGGTATCCAAGTTTTGATAACGATGAAACCATCGCATTAGCCACCATTGATAGTATTATTTCAGGTAATGGCGATGTGGCGATCAACGGAACATCGATCACTAATACCACGGTGAATGCGGCACAAATTAATGAAATTGAAGCCGCATTAAACGCAGTTAAGGCAGAGCGCGCTGAGTTCGAGCGTAATCCGCTGGGATTTAATATTGATGGAGTGGAGAAACAAACCGTCAATACCGAAATAAAAACCAGTGATAAAACAGATGTACCCCTGACCGATGCGACCTCCCCCTTAACGCGTCCGCTTTTACCTTCTGAAATCGCACTGACTGAAAAACAACATTTAGGCAATGTGATCACCGAACTTCCTGATAACGGCCTCTTTCGACAAAATTTATCCCCTGATAATCCGTTTTTAATTGTCACTGATGAACGCTTTACCAACCGTAATAAATTTATTAGCAGTGACTATTTACTCGATCGTGTAGGTTATGATCCGGCGCAAGTGCATAAACGCTTAGGGGATGGGTTCTACGAACAACGTCTTGTGCGTGAGCAAGTATTAAAACTGACGGGGCGCCCTTCACTTTATGAAGGCGATGCCATGGCACAGTATCAATATCTTATGAACAATGGTGTGAAAGTCGCGAGTGATTTTCAGTTACGTCCTGGCGTGGCCTTAACGCCTGAACAAATTGCAGCATTAGAACAAGATATTGTTTGGTTAGTCAGCGAAACGGTAGAAACCGCCCAAGGCCCTCAAACGGTATTGGTACCAAAAGTTTATTTAGCGAATAAAACGTTAGATTTATTAAGCCATGGCGCACTCGTTAGCGGTAATAATTTACATCTTTCCGCAGAAAGCATTGATAATGCAGGGCAACTATTGGCGAATAAAGGACTAGAGATTGAGGCCAACCAATTCACACATCAAGGCGGAGATATTCATGCACAAAATATCACAGTTCAAGCCGATAGCATTCATTTAAGCACCAACCTACAAGATGCCTTGCGTCAAGCCACAATGAGTGGAACAGATATCACCTTACAAGGGCATAATATTCAACTGCAAGGGGCAAAACTGGATGCCTTAAAAGACATTAATCTAAATGCACGTGATAATTTAACTATTACTACAGCAAAAAGTACCCATTCTGGTGAATTTGATGTGATATCGGGTTCAATGGGTAGTCGGACTGAAAATTTTATAGAAGAACCAGGTGAACATCGCCTTGCACATCTCAGTGGTGAATGGCAACGTGCACAAGGAAGCGAGTTGAACGCCGGCGGTAACCTTAATCTCACCGCGGGGAAAGATGTCACACTGCAAGGCAGTCAAGTCAAAACGGATCAACAACTGACCGTAAATGCAGGCGAGAACCTCAATATCCTCGCTGATAGTACCACAACCAAAAGCCACCTTGATGCCAATAGTAAAAGCACCTCTGTGAGCAATACTCGTGAAGAAGAGCGTTTGCAATTAAGTACACTGAGTGGCGATAAAGGCGTCAGCCTAAATGTGGGGCATACCTTGACAGCACAAGGTGCTCAAGTAAATAGCACCGAAGGTAAAACCACCGTTCGTGCTCAAGATGTAGATATCCAATCCGTCACCCAACAGGTTGAAGACAGTGACTATCAGCATTCAGGCGGAGGACGTAAAAGTTACAGTCGTCTTGTGGATACTGCCCAAGAAAACGTGGTTGGAAGTACCTTTAGCGGACAGCAAGGTGTTGCGATTACCGCCCGTGAGGGTGATATTAATTTAACAGGTAGCACTTTACACAGTGAAAAAGGGGCTGTTGATTTAAGCGCCACACAAAATATTAATCTCAATACCGCGACAGAAACCCATACGGAGTTTTTAGAAGAACATTCAAAGAGTAAAGGATTTTTAAGTTCTAGTCAGACTCATACTCTCCAAAATGATCATGTGACACGAGAGCAAGGTAGCGTCGTCAGTGGAGAGCTAGTCAATATTCAAGCGGGTAAAGATATTCAAGTTACAGGCTCTTCGGTTGTTGCTGAAAATGATGTGTCATTACACGCAGGTAATAACGTCTCTATTACAGCGGCCACAGAAACAGATTCTCATTATTTATTAGAAGAGAAAAAACGCAGTGGTCTCTTTAGTGATGGGGGGATCGGTTTTACGGTGGGTAAACAATCCTCCCGCCATGAAGTGGATGAAAAAGGTACCACCCAAAGCCAAAGTGTCAGCACTATTGGCAGCACACAAGGTAATGTCAACATCACCGCTGGCAACAAACTGCATGTGGGTGGCGCTGACCTGATTGCCCAAAAAGACTTAAACCTCACCGGTGACAGCGTCCAAATCGACCCAGGCTATGATGAACGGACTCACACTGAAACCTTTGAAACCAAACAAAGTGGGTTTAGTGTTGCACTCTCTGGCAGTGCAGGTAGCGCCCTCAATACTGCCGTCAGCACCGCACAACAAGCTCGCAAAGAAAGTGACGGTCGTTTAAGTGCTCTGCAAAACACCAAGGCAGTATTATCCGGCGTCCAAGCTCAGCAAGCGGTTGAGTTAGATGGGCTGAAAACCGATGCAGCCAATGCGCACAACCTTGCCGACAACCTCAAACCGGGCGATAAAGACTATCAAGAAGGCGCCACCAATACAGTTGGTGTCAGCGTGTCTTACGGCAGCCAATCGTCGAAAAGCGAAACCCATACCGACAGTCGCCAATCCCAAGGCAGTACCTTAAATGCCGGACAAAATCTGTCGATTACCGCAACGGGTAAAAATAAAGACAGCAACCCAGACAGCGGTAATATCACAGTCGTCGGCAGTGAACTCAAAGCGGGTAAAGACTTATCACTGTCTGCCACGCAAGATATCAACCTTGTTTCTGCCCAAAACACCGAGCAAACTACCAGCCAAAACAGCAGTAAAGGTAGCAGTGTCGGGGTTGGCGTAGGCGTGGGTGCAGGTGGCTACGGGGTCAATATCTCAGCCTCCGTCAACCAAGGTAAAGGCCATGAAAAAGGCAATGGCCTCACCCACACTGAAACCACTCTGGATGCAGGTAATAAACTCACCTTAAACAGTGGACAAGATACCACCCTCAAAGGCGCTCAAGTTAGTGGTGAACAAGTCACCATCAATGTCGGTCGTGACCTCACTTTACAAAGTGAGCAAGACAGTGACCGCTATGACGCCAAACAGCAAGAGGTCAGCGTCGGTGGCGGTTACACGATAGGTGGTACGCCAAACATCAATATCAGTGCCAGCAAGAACAAGATACACAGTAACTACGACAGTGTGAAAGAGCAAACCGGTATTTTTGCCGGCAAAGGCGGCTTTGATGTCAACGTCAAAGAGCACACTCAGCTTGATGGTGCGGTGATTGCCTCCACTGCGGAAAAAGATAAAAACCGCCTTGATACGGGCACATTAGGCTGGAAAGATATCGACAACAAAGCCGACTTTACCGCAGAGCACACGGGCGGTTCGATGGGAACGGGTGGCCCAATTGGAGGCCAACTTCTCACCAATGCCGCAGGCGGGTTACTCTCTAATGCCAATAACAGTGGCCACGCCGAAGGCACCACGCAATCGGCGGTCAGTGAAGGCACTGTCATTGTTCGCAATGAAGACAAACAAAAACAGGATGTTAACGAGCTCAACCGTGATACTGAGCACGCCAATAACGGCAGTATTAACCCGATATTCGATAAAGAAAAAGAGCAAAACCGCTTAAAACAAGCCCAGTTGATTGGTGAAATCGGTAATCAGGCGATGGATATCATCCGCACCGAAGGGGATATTGCGGGTCTAAAAGCACAAAAAGACCCCGATGCGTTAGCCATCGCCAAAAAACAACTAGAAACGGCGGGTAAAACACCAACCGAGCAAGCCATTAAAGACCAAGCCTACAACAATGCCATGGCACAATACGGCACGGGCAGCGACTTCCAAAAAGCCGCCCAAGCGGTGACAGGATTACTGCAAGGGCTGGCAGGTGATAATTTAGCCGGTGCATTGGCGAATGCCTCGTCACCGTACTTAGCAACATTGATAAAACAGCAGGTTGGCGAAGATAATAAAGCCGCGAATGCCATGGCGCATGCAGTATTAGGTGCCGTGGTCGCTGAGCTAAATAACCAATCTGCCGTTGCAGGTGGATTAGGTGCTGGTAGCGGTGAACTGTCCGCTCATGTTATCTTAAACACCCTCTTCCCAGGCAAGAAGGTTTCAGACTTAACCGAGAGTGAGAAACAGCAAGTCAGTGCACTAAGCCAATTGGCAGCAGGTCTTGCTGGTGGACTGACTACCGGTGATATGGCCGGTGCAATTACTGGCTCGCAAGCTGGGAAAAATGCGGTTGAGAATAACTATCTTAGCGACTCAGAGCACCGCCAGAAGACGTCACTGGAGCTAAAAGAGAAGCAAGGTAAGATCACTGAGGTCGAGCAACAGAAACTCGCTGAGCTGCGAATTAAAGATACAGAAACAACACAAAGATTACTTGATGCCTGTGCAGGCGGTGTTTCACCTGAATGTACCGCTGCTAGAAAAGATGCATTCAAAACGATAGATACCTACGTCAGTTTGACGTATCAAAATCCAAAAACAGCGCAGGCTGGTTATCAAGAAATTGAAAGGCTATTGAATTCGACTTCACCGGAAGCACAGCAAGCATATAATCTATTGGAATCTTATACTAAAGCGTTTAAAAACTTTGGGTATACAGATGAAGAAGCTCGCTCACGCGCGGGAATGTATGTTGGTTCGATTTATTTGCTTGGTGGTACGTCTGCAGTTGCAAACTCAGGCGCATTAGTAAAACAGTTTGGAAAAGATGTTGCTAAGCCAAATGTTAAACCAAATGAAAGCTCATTAACTGGTAAACCTTCACCTAATGTAGTAGAAGATACGATTAGAAAGAATTTAGAAGCAAATCAGAAAGGAAATGAATCTTCGAAGTTTGCGGATTACTTGACTAAAGAAGAACAGGTATTTGCTAATAAAGCTCAGAAAGAGCTTATTAATGAAATAAATATGTTTTCTTCTAAAAGTCAGGCTTCTAAAAATGCAACAATGATCGGAGCTTATGATTCTTCTACAGGTAAAACAGCCGTAGGTAATAGTAATGCAAATATTACAGCAGATTCATTACATCCGACGACAGTCAGCTACATAGAAAAGCAGCTGGGCGTTAAGATAGGAGAGTTTACAAGTTTTTGTAAAAACAAGGCTGGAGCATGCGCAGAGGTATCAGCAGCGGATCAGCTTATTAGGCAGGGTTCCAATCCCTCAAAGATTAAGTTTACTGAAGCATTAAGACCTAGAGATGTTTGGCGAAAAGATGATATCCCAGCAGATGCAATAATTCCATCTTGCGACAACTGCAGTGTTACATGGCCAAAAGGAAAGTAATAATGAGTGTTTTAAATGAAAATTGGGAGCCCGGTTTTGGAGCAATTTATACTTGGTTTGCAATGGATAAACATGGAAAAATTGCGGTTATGGTAAATAACTGTTTTGGTGATCTACCAATAAATTTGTTAAGTATTAAAAATGTAGAATCATTGCTTGATCATCTTTGTGAATATATGTGGGAAGAATCTCAAGTATTTAACCATTATCCGAAAAACAAGAATGGCAATTTTGAACTTGATTTATACTCTGCTTGGCGACAACGCTCTGATTTAGATAGGAATAATATTATCTGTGTTCTTCAAGCTGACTTGATAAAATCAGGTCATTATAGTGAGGCTAATCTATCCGCTAATAAAGGTTTTTTTGTTTATCATGGAGTTGAAGGCAGTAAGGAAGGAGAAGACTATCCTGTTGGTTTTACTGGAAAAACTAAAATGGGAGACTATTTTAGGTATTTAGTACCAACAATATACGCCTCAATCAATGATTTTCCAGAAGAATTACGTCATGGAATAGCTGTTTCGGATACAGTAGATTTTACTATCGATAGAGTGTTGGATAACGATAAAATCAACGAATACTTCCCAAAAATGTACCGCTAGTAATAATATAATTAAGGAGATTTTAGCGTAATACTAAAATCTCCTTACATTTTTATATGTTATTATCCTTCAACTAATTACCACTTAAGATGACTTTTGGGGCGGGGGTTCAGTTTACCTCGATTGGGAAAGTAGCCCTCTATCTATATAGCGTCTGGTTTTAATTCCGCTTTATCTCTTTCTATGCTCAAAAATGCACGTCTAGGCACTTGTGTTCGGCGAGTATTCCCTGGGGAGATTAGTTTATAACAAACTGAAAATACTAAAAAATGAGTTTTATCTAGCTGAATATAAATGGAATAAGTTGTTGTTTTGCCTTACAACTGCGCACTAATGCCAACCGTCGAAAAGCGAAACCCACACCGACAGCCACCAGTCGCAAGGCAGTACCTTATTTACCGATATGAAGACCGCAGACTGAGTAATAGAAATGGTATAGCTGCAAATCAAGATAAAATATCTACTTTTATGGTTGAAAGCGATACTCCAATAGTCCTTAATCATGGTTCGTCTACAAATATAAATAGAGTTATCTATAAAGAACAAATATTAATAAATAATTAACTTACCATCATCAAAACAATAACAATTTAATTTTTAAAATTACTCTACACTTACTCTAAAAAAGATAAAAATTATTTTTATCTTTAGTAAGATCTATGATAATTGGATAGCTACAGTTTAAAAATAGAATAAATATAAAATAACAATCACTTTAAGAATATCTTAATTAGATAAATTTAAAATATATCAATTTGTAATTAAATAAAATTATAGATTGTGTATTATAGAGTATTATTTATATTTTTAAATTTATAAAAAGGAATGGCTATATGAAAAAATTGCTATTTAGTCTTGCTACGCTGATTGTAATGTCAACACCAGCATTAGCTACTCCACCAGGCGCTAACTTAAAAATAAACGGTGATATTACTCCCCCTACTTGCACCGTTAATGCTGGTGATAATGATATTATTATTGATTATGGTGTAATATCCCCCTCTTTTATTCCTGCTGAGGAAAATTACGCACTAGGAGCTAAGAGTGCCAATATCAAAATATCCTGTGATGCAAGCAATTATTTAACACTTAAGGTATCAGATACTTATAAAACAAGTTCAACAGATTCAGCGAAAATTAGCGTTTTTGGATTAGTTAATGCAAAAAATACAGAACAAGAGATTGGTGGATATATAATTGATGTCATTGATATCAAAGTTGATAATAAACGAGCTTATTTAGGAAGAGTGGCAGATAAGATTTGGACTGGCTCGCCCGCAACTATTTTTAAAGATACCTTAACAGCGTTAACTAGTGAACCTCAAGCCCAGGTTGATAAAAACAATTTAAAACTTATAGCTGGAAAAGTGTTTAATGCAAAAATACAAATAGGAGCTTATAACGAAAGTAGGTATGCGTATATTTTATCAAGAAAAAAATTGGCACAAAACAATATCGATTTAACTGATGGAATTGATTATATAGGTGAAGCTGTTTTTACTTTTAACTTTGGTGTCTAAATTTCAAAATCATTGATAATCACAATATAAATATATGTTAATTTTTATTGTGATTATCTTGTGTTATCAACTTATCTATAATGCTGTGTACTGATCGTGCTGATACCTAAAAACCGCCAATCAACCCTTCAGCTAAACTTAATCACATGCCAATAAGAGAGTAATTACTATAACGATAACAAAAAAAGAATCCCCCTCTTTCGTCAAAAGCGTGAGGAAATATCTCTATTTTCGTTAATCCAAACTCTGCACTCTAACTATTTTTATTAATATAAATTATCAGTATTAATACTTAAAACATGACACAACAACCCAAAATAATTAACTTTAAAAAATATCTTTTAGCGAATTATTTTCAATAAAAACAAAACACAAACATATCTATATATCACATCAATAAAAATAAACCTTCCCCTTAAAGTTAGAGACTAAATAGCTATAATAATCAACTATATTATTTAATTACTGCTACGATTATTTTAGTAATAAAAACGCCTAATTGTGATAGTGATTGGAAGAAATAATAAGAAAGTTATCTATACTAAACTAATATCAAATTTTAAGTATCAAAATATTAAAGGAGTTTGACGAAATGATACGATGTGTTCGCTTATGGACCGGAGAAGATGGTAACTCTTTATTTGAAGAAGGTATCATCGAATTTAAGGATAGTTCACGAGGCGATAGTGAAAGTTTGCCAATTGCTGTTTCAGAGTTATCGTTTAGAGAAACAATTTCAGGTGGTTCATATGATTGGCATCAAGATCCCGTTCCTCGTTATGTTATTACGTTATCAGGAACATTAGAGTTTGAAACAAAAGATGGCTCAACTTTTATCATTAAACCCGGTGATGTGCTGTTAGCGCAAGATAACAGTGGCACTGGTCATAAATGGCGTCTTATGGATGATGAACCTTGGCGACGAGCTTATGTTGTTTACAAAGAAGATGCAGGATTATGTTTTAAACCTACCAAAACAACTAAGTAATTGGGGTCTGTATGAATAAAACTATTAGTGAACATGTAGATGTCGCGCTCATTGGTGCTGGCATTATGAGTGCAACACTTGGCACACTTCTTAAAGAACTAGAGCCTAATTTAAAAGTCGCGATGTTTGAAAGACTTAATGATTGTGGTCAAGAAAGCTCTAACTCATGGAATAACGCGGGAACAGGACATGCTGCTAACTGTGAGCTAAATTATACGCCACCAAATCCTGACGGCACCGTTAATATCAGTAAAGCGTTAGAAGTGAACACCGAGTTCGATTTATCGCGCCAATTATGGTCTTATTTAGTAACAAAAGGAAAAATTGCCGATCCGCGTGATTTTATTCATGCTTGCCCTCATATGAGTTTTGTTTGGGGTGCAGATAACGTTAAATTCCTTCATCAACGCTATCGCCAAATATCTGCCAATCACTGTTATGAAAATATGCAATACAGTGAAGACAAACAGCAAATTGAAGATTGGGCGCCATTAATTATGGAAGGGCGTGATCCGAATCAACAGCTTGCTGTCACCCGAGTAGCTACTGGTACTGATGTCGATTATGGCGCATTAACACATCTATTAGTTAAGCAACTTTCTCAACAAGATAATTTTGAGTTGCACTATAAACATGATGTTATTGATATCAAAAGAAATGAGACTGGCGGTTGGAATATCGAAGTTAAAGATCTCACCACCCATGATAAATACCTCATTACAGCTAAATATGTATTTGTTGGTGCCGGTGGACGCGCTATCGATTTACTCCAAAAATCAGGTATTCCAGAAGGTAAAGGCTACGGTGGTTTCCCTGTTAGTGGTATTTGGCTACGTTGTGATGAAGATAAAATCAGCTCTCGCCATCATGCCAAAGTTTATGGAAAAGCAGATGTAGGCTCACCACCGATGTCTGTCCCCCATCTTGATACTCGTATTATTGCAGGTAAACGCTCCCTACTCTTTGGCCCTTATGCTGGTTTTTCAAGTAAATTTTTAAAACACGGCTCCTATTTAGATTTATTTGAGTCAATTCGCCCCAGCAATATTGAACCTATGCTAGATGTCGCGAAAGATAACTGGTCATTAACTGAATATTTAATTGGTCAAGTATTACAAACGTCAGCACATCAATTTGAAATGCTTAAACAGTTCTATCCTCAGGCTCAACATGAGGATTGGCAAGAAGCTGTTGCAGGTCAACGAGTGCAGATTATTAAACCCGCAGCTAAACATCATGGCGTATTAGAGTTTGGTACTGAGCTAATTAGTAGCGCAGATAAATCATTTTCAGTGTTATTGGGGGCATCACCTGGCGCTTCTACAGCAGCATTTATTGCCATCAATATCATTAAATCTTGCTTTAAACAGCAACTTGAAAATGAGGGTTGGGAAGATCGTCTTAAAACGATTATTCCAACTTATGGTATTGATCTCAAAATAGATGCCGATGCTTGTCGTAATATTCGTGCATCAACGGCTAAGATATTAAAATTAGAAACACCTTAGTTATATCTTACCGATAAAAATAAAACAGACCGGCAATTAAAGGTCTGTTTTATTTTTTATTTGCATCGTTATTATTAATTACCCTTTTCCAAGTAAATACACTTAGAAAAATTACATCATTTCTACAATAGTGATACCACCAATAATAGAAAGTAATGAGCATAGCGTACTTAATAATACAGTGCCCGTTGCCATATCAGCATAGGCCTTATTTGTAATAGCTAAAGCAGGCACCGCTGTTGCAGTAGGCAATACACCAATTAGAAAGACGGCTTTTAATAATTCAGTTTCTAATCCAAGTGCAAATCCCGTTCCTAAAATTAATGCCCCTTGTACAACATTCTTTATTATCACATTAAAAACAATTTCAGTATTAACTTTGAGTTTGAGCCCTGAAATTAATAGTCCTAAGAAAAATAATGCTACACCACCAGATGTTTTCCCTATTTCATTCACTGAGTTTTGTAAAATCTCTGGTAGCTTAACGCCGAAAATAGCTAGCATAGCCCCCAAAATAGGCAGGAAAACTAATGGCTGAGAGATAGCATTAAGCAATGACTGTAAAATGCTTTTTCCTTGTTTGGCACCACTAATGATCATGATAGTAAAAGGTAAAATAATTACCGTGTAGATCAAATTTCCCACCACCATAGCAATCAAACCAGATGAGCCGACTGTTGCCAGTAATACTGGTGGTCCACAATAAGCCATATCAGGAAATGAAACCGATAATGCCTGCATTGCTGAGTTCTTTTTATCATGTTTAAAAAAGAACTTGCCGCCTAAAAAACCAATAAGATAAGAAACAATTAATCCTACCGCGAGAGCTAATAGATAGTCGATATTAAAGAAAACCGACGGAGAAGCTTGGGTTGCCGCTAAAAAGAGTGAAAAAGGCAGAGCAATTTTAACGACAAAATCAGCAAAGGCTTGTGAATACTCTCTTTTAATAAATCCATATTTACCGGAAAGCCAGCCAACTAAAAGCCCTAAGATAATGGGCCCCAGCGCTGCTAAAATGGTTTGTAGTAACATATTACCTCTGGTTGCTTAATATAGTGTCCCCACTTTATTCAATGTCTATAACTGATAACAAAATAGTTATCTATTATATGAATAAAGTAAAAATATTCGTATTATTACCTAGTAATAAAAATTAGAACATTTTAATTATCGGATATATTTAAAATCATTCAAATGATAAATAACAATATTACTTCACAATGATCAACAGGATACTTTATCGAGTAAACTAAACAGGGAAGTAAACCAACACGGCAATTAGGATTTTAAGTATTTTTACTTAAAATAAACCTAACAATGGTAATAAAAGAATAGTTTTTGAATAAAAAATAAAATAGGTAGCAATAAATTAAACCATATGGAAATGATTAATCGAGCTTATTTTAATATATATGACAATGCTATATTGCATTTTTCAGCCTAAGGACACTGTTTAGGCACATCATTTAGCTGTTGATGCTGTTGCTCAAAGAGCACTTTTTTCTTATCTGCTTCTTTGATTATTTTTAATATATAGATACTATCAAAATCACCACTTTCCCATTTAGGAATAGCTTTTGGATCACCACCAAATTGCGCCATAATATCCCTTACTACTTTAACTAAATTATCATGCTCCCAAGCAATAAAAATGACTGAATTCTGATATTCTTCGCTCAGCAGTTTATTACGTAATGGGTCTATCTCTTTGGCATGGTAATTTAAATGGATTGGCAGTGATGTTTTCACCGCAAGAGGTGTTAAAGTTTGAAGAGAGCGTAATGAATTTCCAAGTTTATTTTGTTTTGGTGCTGCTGCAAATAACGCATCAGGCTGACCAAATTGTGTTATCAATCGATTAGGTAACGCTAACGCACGATTTAATCCCTGACAACTTAATTGCCCGCTATCATTATTAGGCTTTTCACCATGACGGATAAATACCAGCGTTTGTTCTGAATAAGCCATAAGATTAAATCCATATAAAATGAGGCTCAAAAAGATAATGATATAGCGCATATAACACTCCTTTTGAGCCGTTTGATTTTTAGCCAAAGACTTTGGTTAGATGTGCTTTATATTCTACAATATCTTTCTCAATATTAGGCTCTTTAATGACGTTGTTGGTCATAAAAGTAGGCAGCTGAGATAAACCAAGAAATTGTTGTGATTTATGAAAAGCAAAATAGACACCATCAACCCCTCGCCCATCAAAGAAATTACCAAATTCATTGAAAGCTTCAATAGGGGCATTCCAAGTCGCGGAGATCATATATTGCTTACCTTGCAACAATCCCCCGCTACCATATTGTTTGCTTGGATCATGACGAGTACGTCCATCGTTTTCATATAGTTTGCCGTGACCATAAGTATAGACTTCATCCATATACTTTTTCACTTTCCATGGCATCATCATCCACCAGCCCGGCATCTGATAAATAATAGTATCAGCCCAGATAAATTTCTCTATCTCTTCATTGATATCATAGCCTTCTTCAATTTGTGTTTCTTTTACCTGATGCCCTAATGTCGCCAAATGTGCCAGAGCGATATCATGTAATGTACGGTTTAATTGTCCTGCAGAATGCCCAAATTTTTGTCCACCGTTAATAAGTAGAATATTCATATTTACTCCTAATTTTCTTACTACTAAATATTTAATATGAGCTATTTTAACAGAAAATAAACGGATGCACTTCAGGGCAAAAAATCACCAAAAAGAAACACTACAGTATTAATCACTTTTATCGAAACAGAATAAACCAATAATAAGTTAAAAATGCTAAAAAAGCAGCCATTAATCACTGTGTATTTCAATAAAGTGGATTATTGCTTTTATCGCAAAAGTCTATTGTTTATTGTCTACTTTATTGCCTAAATTGAGTTAATTAACGATAACGCTGGTGGATACTAGTGACTTACTCCTAGTTTATTTATAAATCAAAAAGTATGCTCTTACTGATTGTTGTTTAAGATCCTTGTCAGCATAAACATCTCAATATTGTATGAAATTGCGACTCATAATGAATCGCTTTTTGATTTAATCGCTGTTCAACACTGCCAATCACAATCACCATACAGATGCCTTTTATGAACAACATGGCTATTTTTCACTCTGAGCATAAAATAACCTCAAATGTTAAATCCTAAAACATTGCTAACATAACTTATGAGATTATTTATCAACGATAAATATTTTTATCAGCTGATCTTGCTTTTTATGGGCGTTATTTTCAATCTCTCGGACTTTATAAGCGATCGTACTTAACGCGATTTCAAATAAACAAGCGTCAAAGTCTGTAGAAAAAACAAGCAGCAAAAACAGAATAAACCTGATAGTTAAGTGGCAGAAATTTTCGCTACTTGCACCCGATAACAAAGAAATAATAATAAGCGGAAAAACAGATAAGTGAGTGAAAATGATATGCTGACAATTTTCTAGTGTATGTATTATTTCCCCTTTGTTAATACCCTAACAATAGTCGTCTTAGTCACCATTAAAAATAGAGAGTAATAATAAGACATCCCCTTTTTGGTATATATGACGATTTTTTATTAAGAAAAAAGCAGATCTCGATCACTATTTTAACTTTAGCTATATTTACTAGCCGTTCAATATTTACAGCATTTTTATCTAATCACTTGTTTAAATATTAATTATCACACTGATTTGTAATACAAATAATTTACCTATTATACTAGTAATATCATAATGTAACATAAAAAAGAACTTCATCACTGATAGTCGAGTGTCAACTAAACAATTTGTATAATATTATCTTTTTTTTATGATATTTGAATAACTAATATATCTAACACTAATCACATTTTTATTTATTGGAACAAAGAAATATAAAATAAATTAGCGTTTATTTTTTATCATTTTTATTTTCCACAAAAAAACAAATAAAAAAACTTAAAATAATTTTTTTAAAAATTAAAAATAAAAAGAATTAATCTCTATATAAATTTAAAAATAAAACATTATTATTTATTAATTATAATGAAAGATAAAATATAAAAAATAATTAATATCAATAATAAATATATTAA
>NZ_BAABMO010000043.1:0-28492 GCF_054767435.1 Proteus sp. MB838 | reverse complement strand
TTTTGTTCTCTCAGCCGGTTCGCTTAGCGCCCTGTGCCGTGACAACGAGGACGCATTATAGGGAGTTTTCTGAGGCTGGCAATAGTTTTTTTAAGAAAAAAATTCGTTTGCTTAATTCCACAGCAAAACCCTTAGTTATACGCAGTTATCAACAATTTTATCCACAAGCCATCTTTTCCCACAAATTTAGCATGTCAAACGCAAACGTTTGCGTTATTATAATACCCAAATGAGTGAGATTGATTTTGTCTTCATCTTCTGAAATGTTAGTGGTGCAAACACAATTTCACTGTATCAACGTGACTTTTCATCACAATGACTACTGTTATACAAAAACCCAAGGGATAAAACTCATGCAACACCTTCGTCCTATCCGCCGTGCTCTTTTAAGTGTGTCTGATAAAGCAGGTATTTTAGAATTTGCGAAAGCGCTTGTAGAAAGAAATGTAGAACTTTTATCAACAGGGGGGACAGCGCGTCTATTAGCAGAAGCTGGCTTACCCGTTATAGAAGTCTCTGACTACACCGGTTTTCCAGAAATGATGGATGGTCGTGTAAAAACACTTCACCCTAAAGTACATGGTGGTATTTTAGGACGTCGTGGACAAGATGATACCATTATGGAGGAACATGATATTCGTCCTATCGACATGGTTGTTGTCAATCTTTATCCCTTCGCTAAAACAGTAGCTCGTCCCGATTGCTCATTAGCAGATGCTGTTGAGAATATTGATATTGGTGGTCCTACCATGGTTCGTTCCGCAGCAAAGAACCATAAAGACGTCACCATTGTGGTTAATAGCAATGACTATGAAAAAGTGATTGAAGAAATGGACAATCACCAAAACAGTCTGACTTTAGATACACGTTTTGATTTAGCCATTAAAGCCTTTGAGCATACCGCAGCTTATGACAGTATGATTGCGAACTACTTTGGCCAAAAAGTTGCACCTTATTATGGTGATACTTCACAACCATCAGGAACCTTCCCTCGTACCTTAAATCTTAACTATATAAAGAAACAAGATATGCGTTATGGTGAGAATGCTCATCAGCAAGCGGCTTTCTATATAGAAGAGAATATTGAAGAAGCCTCTATCGCAACAGCAAATCAATTACAAGGTAAAGCACTCTCTTATAACAATATTGCCGATACTGATGCTGCATTGGAATGCGTGAAATCATTTTCCGAACCAGCTTGTGTTATCGTGAAACATGCAAACCCTTGTGGCGTTGCTATTGCGGACACTCTCACACAAGCATATGACAAGGCATTTAAAACTGATCCAACTTCTGCATTTGGCGGTATTATCGCTTTCAATAGAAGCTTAGATGCAAAAACAGCAAGTGCCGTTATAGAGCGTCAATTTGTCGAAGTCATTATCGCGCCTTCTATTAATGAAGATGCTCTACCTATTTTAGCAACCAAACCTAATGTTCGTGTATTAGCCTGTGGTGAATGGCAAGAAGCTAAACCTGCACTTGATTTCAAACGGGTTAACGGAGGCTTATTAGTACAAGATCGTGATTTAGGTATGGTTAAAGAAGAAAACCTAAGGGTTGTCACGCAACGCCAGCCTAGTGAACGAGAATGGAAAGATGCGCTATTTTGCTGGAAAGTTGCAAAATTTGTGAAATCCAACGCAATTGTGTATGCCAAAAATGACATGACGATTGGCATCGGTGCGGGCCAAATGAGCCGTGTCTATTCTGCTAAAATAGCAGGGATTAAAGCGGCTGATGAAGGTTTAGAAGTAGCAGGTTGCGCCATGGCATCTGATGCATTCTTTCCCTTTAGAGATGGTATTGATGCGGCAGCTATGGCCGGTGTAACTTGTGTTATTCAGCCAGGTGGTTCTATTCGTGATGATGAAGTAATTGCTGCAGCTAATGAACACAATATCGCGATGATTTTTACTAACATGCGTCATTTCCGCCATTAATAAGGGATTGCTATGAAAATTTTAATCATTGGTAATGGTGGTCGTGAACATGCACTAGCTTGGAAAGCAGCGCAATCTCCTTTAGCAACCCAAGTGTTTGTTGCCCCTGGTAATGCAGGAACAGCATTAGAACATGACGTACAAAACGTCGATATTAGTGCCACTGATATTGCCGCATTAGTTGCATTTGCCCAACAAAATCACATTGATTTAACCATTGTGGGGCCTGAGGCACCATTGGTAATTGGTGTAGTAGATGCGTTCAAACAAGCGGGGCTCATGATTTTTGGCCCCACCAAAGGTGCGGCACAACTAGAAGGTTCGAAAGCATTTACAAAAGATTTTTTAGCCCGCCATCATATCCCAACGGCAGCTTATCAAAACTTTACTGAAATAGCGCCTGCACTTGAATATCTCCATAAAGTTGGCACACCTATTGTGATTAAAGCGGATGGCCTAGCTGCGGGTAAAGGTGTCATTGTTGCCATGACACATACCGAAGCAGAAAATGCGATAAAAGATATGTTAGCAGGTAATGCTTTTGGTGATGCAGGACACCGTATTGTTATTGAAGAATTTCTTGATGGAGAAGAAGCCAGTTTTATTGTTATGGTGGATGGTGAAAATGTACTTCCAATGGCAACAAGTCAAGATCATAAGCGCGTCGGTGATGGTGACTCAGGCCCAAACACCGGCGGAATGGGGGCTTATTCTCCTGCACCGGTTGTTACTCCTGAAATCCACCAGCAAGTCATGGATAACATCATTTATCCAACTGTCAAAGGCATGGCTGCCGAAGGACATCGCTATCAAGGTTTTCTTTATGCAGGCTTAATGATTGATAAGCAAGGTATTGCCAAAGTCATTGAGTTTAACTGCCGTTTTGGCGATCCGGAAACGCAACCTATTATGATGCGCATGCAATCAGACTTAGTTGATCTCTGTTTAGCGGGTGCAAAAGGCGAACTAGCCGGTAAAGACTCCATTTGGGATCCCCGCCCCGCTTTAGGTGTTGTAATGGCCGCCGGTGGCTATCCTGATAACTACCGCCAAAATGATATTATTGAGGGACTAACAGCAACATCTTCTTCAACAGCTAAGGTATTTCAAGCAGGAACAAAATTAACGGTTCAAGGTGAAGTTGTTACAGCAGGAGGCCGAGTATTATGTGCAACTGCTTTAGGGGAAGATATCGAACAAGCTCAAAAGAATGCCTATGCTTTAGCCAAAAGTATTCACTGGTATGGCTGTTTCTATCGCCATGATATCGGCTATCGTGCCATTGCGCGTTTAAAAAAGTAAGTTAAAACAGCAAAAGGGAGTGATCACAAACTCTCTTTTGTTGGTTCCCATTTACAAAAATCGTGTTCTGCAACCATTAACAACTGGTTACCTTCGGGGGAATCCAGCCAAGCAACATAAGCGGGACGAGTTAGATGCTGTGTTCTACGTTTTAGCCAACGTTGTTCTGGTGCTTCAAATGATACATTCACTTTTTCACCCGCACATGTTGTCAATGTATCTTGATACCAGGTTCCTTGAACTAACTTTACCTGACCTATCGCCAATGCCTTACTGATCTCTCGTTCTCGACTGGCTGCAAATACCATTTTTAAACGTTCATCTTCTGTTAATGGGCGCTTTTGTCCTTGATACTCTTGTTGCATAAAGATAACTTCGCCACGTTTATTTAAACGTAAATGCCAAGAGGAAGGATGGGAGGGATTAACGATTTCACTGCGAATTTGCCATAATCTATTTTGGCGGTACTCATAAAAAGTGACAACAGTTTCAGGCTTTTGATAAAAGCTATAGACACTCATAATCACTTGAGGCTCTGATGTTTTGTTATTTAAACGCCAAAGCCGCACAACCCCTTCATCTGCAATATAGCCCGTTGCAGAAAATTCGGGTAGTTGTGGAGAAGAAGAGCAGGCGCTGAGCAAAAAAGAGAACCCTATTGCTAACAGCCCCTGTCGTCTCAACAAAAGGGGAGCAACTCCCCCTCTATTGTTCATTCCGTTCAAAGGAATTATTTTACTGCGTCTTTCAGTGCTTTACCGGCAGTAAATGCAGGAACGTTAGCTGCTGCAATTTTAATTTCTTTGCCAGTTTGAGGGTTACGACCAGTACGCTCTGCACGGTGATTCACTTTGAATGTACCGAAACCAACTAACTGGACAGAATCACCTTCTTTCAGAGCACCTGTTACTGAGTCGATAAACGCTTCAATAGCAGCTTTTGCCTGAGTTTTTGTCAGATCCGCTTTTTCAGCAACTGATTCGGTTAATTCAGCTTTGTTCATAAAATAGTCCTTAAAGTATGTTTTATCGTTTGAAAAACATCTGGTGAAAAAACTTAATTCATCTTTTTTAGAGAGTCAGTTAAGCAAAACACCTGAGCCACTTCTTTTCGTACCCAATGTAGAACATACACGGGGGTAATGTGAAGTCTTTAAACGTCGCTTTTCAAGCACTAAATCACGTTTTTCTGATTTAGTGCGTTAATTCTATACCGATATTGCTCATTCCAGATTCGCGCAGGTCTGTACGCAGACCTTTTATTAGTTCAATATCTCTTTCTTCGCACTCAACAAGTAGGCGATAAATTTCCCATTGAATATCGAACTCTTCAGTGACCGCAGCAAGAGATTTTAATTCTTCTTCAGACATTTCTCTTTCTGCTTGTGTCATTTCAAGTGTAGCAACAGTTCCAACCGAAATTTTGCTCACTTCAATAGCATGACTGAGTGACTCACCACTTAAACGAGAATGAATAAGCTCACTCAGTGCCACACAGGCGTCGATTGCAGGATAGACACCATAAATATCAAACTGAGATGCATCAGGAATAGCTTCTTCTAATTTCTCTAATTGAGAATCAAAATTCACCTTCGCATCTTTTACCGTTAAAGTTTCCCAAACTAGATCGAGAATACGACGATACAGGGTTGGATCAGTAAATCCTGTTTCGCGACAAAATACCTGATAATTTGGATACATTCTCTCACACAGGCACGCCATAAACGTTAAGTGTTGCCAACTTTCAAGCTTTTCTAAACGTAAATGGATTGGGTTCTTCAACATTAGTGATTACTCATTTTCTTAACTTAGCCGCAGTTTACCTGAAAATTGAAAATATCCACATATTTACCGCCGATTTAGAGCTTATTCTTATTCAATTGCTCAAATAATCGCCTATTTGAGGCAATACCATCGGCCCAACGAGTCGGTTCAGGTAATCGATATCCATTTATACAGCGTTTTACCCACGCTAATGCACTCTCCATACTCACTTTATAGCCTGGAGAAATATATAAAGGTTTACATCTTTTTTTACTACGATAAATCCAACCTAACTGCTCATCCTTATCCATTAATTTTTCCGTACTTCCTACATCGTCGTCTAATTTTTTATCATCACCACATAAACGACTTTTTGCCACACCGATGGTTGGAATATCGGCTAAGAGTCCAAAATGACTTGCCACCCCTAACCGTCTAGGATGTGCGATCCCTTGACCATCAACAAAAACAAGTTGCGGTTTTTGCTTGATGCCCTGCCAAGCTTCTAATAACGCGGGACACTCACGGAATGAAAGGAGTCCGGGAATATAAGGTAGTAATGTTGCAATACGGGCTATTTGATATTCAACAATTTCAAAGGAGGGATAATGCATAACAACAATAGCGGCACGAGTGACCGCACCGCTATTTTCAAATCCGACATCGGCACCTGCAATATAAGTTGGTGCCATAAATTGGTCGGTTAAGATAATCTGTTGAGCTTTCTCTGTCTGCTCTTGGCGTAATTGCTGAGTATTAATCATTATCCTGATGATAAGGCTTCGATAGACGGTGAACCGCATCAATAAATGCTCCAGCATGCGCTGGTGGAACATCTTGATGAATACCGTGCCCAAGATTAAAGACATGACCAGTACCTTTGCCAAAGCCAGCTAAAATCGTAGCGACTTCTTGTTCTATTCTTGCTGGTGGCGCATACAACATAGAAGGATCCATATTACCTTGTAAGGCAACCTTATCACCGACTCGACGGCGAGCATCTTCGATATCAATCGTCCAATCAAGTCCTAATGCATCACAACCTGTGGCTGCCATCGCTTCTAACCAACGCCCACCACCTTTAGTAAATAAGGTGACCGGAACTTTTCTGCCCTCATTCTCACGAATAAGACCATCAACAATCTTATGCATGTATTGTAATGAGAACAATTGATAATCGCGTCCTGTTAGCACACCTCCCCATGTATCGAAGATCATGATGGATTGTGCCCCTGCTTTAATCTGAGCATTCAAATAAAGGATAACGCTATCCGCCAGTTTATCCAGTAATAGATGCAGAGCTTGTGGCTCGCTATACATCATTTTTTTAATTTTTGTGAACGCCTTACTACTTCCACCTTCAATCATATAAGTAGCTAGTGTCCATGGACTACCTGAAAAACCAATTAATGGCACATTACCTTGCAATGCATGACGAATAGCACGTACCGCATTCATGACATAACCTAGTTCATCTTCCGGATCAGGAATAGGTAATTTTTTTATATCATCAAGGCTATTTATCGGTGTTTTAAAACGAGGACCTTCCCCTGTTTCAAAATACAGACCTAATCCCATCGCATCAGGGATAGTTAAAATATCAGAAAATAGAATAGCGGCATCTAAAGGAAAACGTCTTAAAGGCTGTAAGGTAACTTCGCATGCCAATTCGGTATTTTTGCACAATGAGATGAAGTCTCCCGCCTGTGCTCGTGTTTCCTTGTATTCAGGAAGGTATCTGCCTGCCTGACGCATCATCCAAACAGGGGTGACATCAACAGGTTGGCGCAACAGCGCACGTAAATAGCGGTCGTTTTTCAACTCACTCATGTCTAACTCCATTAATAGTAATAGGGCCGCAAAATAGCGTGTAGTGTAACATGTTGGAAAAATAACAGTTGGCAGACAACACCTTTATTTAGCTATTTTCTTCATCTTGTCTAATATTCGCTATCGTATCTTCTATTAAACGTCGCGCAATAGTATCAGAAGGTGGTATTTGTGGTAACTCATCATAGCGATACCATGCTGCACTGATTAATTCCGAAGGATCATGTCGTAACTCTCCCCCTGCATAATCGGCAAGAAAACCCATCATAAGAGAATGAGGGAAAGGCCATGGTTGTGAAGAAACATAACGAATATTGCGAATATGAATATGACTTTCTTCAAAAACTTCGCGAGCTACCGCATCTTCTAAGCTTTCCCCTACTTCAACAAAACCAGCTAAAACGGTGTAGAGTGGTGAATGTTTATGCCTAACATGGTGTGCTAATAGAATTTTATCTTTATTACGAATACCAACAATAATACAAGGTGCTATTTGTGGGTAATAACGCTCATGACAGTTATCACATAAACATGCCCATTCACTCTCACTATGGCGCATTTTAGCCCCACAATAGCCACAAAACCGATGAGAACGATAAAATTCAGCAAGTTGAACACCACGACCGACTAATTTAAATAACTTTTCATCTTGAGATGCGATAAGCCTTGGTGAACACATATCGCTTTCCATTTTGTCATAAATCAGCCAGACGTTTTCTCCTTGCCATTCCCCAACAATTTTGGCTTGTTTACCCACAAGTCCCCAATCTGTTGCTAAACCAAATGGAAGTTCACCTTTGGGTAACCAAACTCGGCCACCTAGGCTGACTGTCCACCAGCCTTTTTCACCACCTGTTAGCGTATATAAATGCATAGTAATAATTCTATCTTAGTTAATGATATACAATAGAGGATACTCTCTTTCACAAGAGCCGCTCAATGAATTATGTCGCTACGCCAAAATTCATCTATACCTCCATGGTAAAAATATAAATTATATTTATAAATAAGGTTCACTCGAATGACAAACATAACGAAACATAAGATCGCTATTTTTGATTTAGATGAAACACTGTTAGCCGGAGATTCTAGCTGTTTATGGACAAATTACTTGTGGGAGAAAAAGAGAGTCACTGATCCTGCTTTTTTAGCTTTAGATAAACAAATGATCGCTGACTATTACGCAGAAAGGCTCAATATAAATAAGTACTTACACCAACATTTATCTTATTTTAATCAGCATAATATTGAAGAAATAAATCAATGGGTTACTGATTTTACTCATACCATAATCAAGCCATTGCTCTATCCTCAAGGCATTAATACTATAAACCTATACCGACAACAAAATATCCCCGTTATCATTATCTCTGCAACTATGTCTTTTCTGGTACATGCGATTGCAAAACAACTTAATGCTGATATTTCTATGGGCATTGATATGCAGATAAAAAATAATCATTATACAGGCCATATTGAGGGTATTCCTACCTTTAGAGAGGGTAAAGTCACTCGACTCAATCAGTGGAAAGAACAAAATAACATTAACAACTCTTATATTTATTTCTATACTGACTCAGCCAACGATCTCCCTTTATGCTATCAAGCAAATGAGGTTATCACCATTAACGCCGATGAAAGATTAAGCCAAATAGCAACAGAAAAAGAATGGCAACAGTGCTACTGGCAGTTAAATAAATAATCATTATCGGGCTTGTAGTTTTTAAGATCTTTAATATACTGTGGGCATTCTTGTCGGAGTGCCTAGTGTTTATAAGGCTATTTTTAACACAGGCTGAGACCGTTAATTCGGGATCCGCGGAACCTGATCGGGCTAATACCCGCGAAGGGAACAAGAGTCATTCGACCTTTAGATAGCTTCATTGTGTCTATTTTTTACACTCTTATCTGTCGATACTCCCTGCGACCTCCAGACAAGCATTTTTCTCAATATTCACCCGACAAGCCTTGTGCTTGATTGATATTTATTAGGAAATGCTATGTCCAAAAATCAAACTATCTCTATTAAAGATGTTTCGCCCACTGCGAATAAACAGCGCCCACGTAAAGAACAACGCGATGCAGCGCAATCCTTTATTAGCACTATTCAAGGTATTAATTTTCCCAATTCAAAACGTATTTATATCACTGGTACTCGTTCAGATATTCAAGTGCCAATGCGTGAGATCCAACTTGATAAAACCCTGATCGGTGGCTCAAAAGAAGATCCTATTTTTGAAGAGAATGAACCTATTCCAGTCTATGACACTTCAGGGCCTTATGGTGATCCAACTTCTCAACTTGACGTTAATCTTGGCTTAAAAAAAATTCGCCAACCATGGATTGATGCGCGTAATGATACCGAACCTCTTTCACACTTAAGTTCTGATTTCACTCAACAACGCCTTACTGATGCAGGATTAGAACATCTACGCTTTCCGTTAAAACCCAGCCCTAGAAAAGCGCTAAATAATAAGAGAGTGACGCAATTACATTACGCTCGCAAAGGTATTATTACGCCAGAAATGGAATTTATTGCCATTCGAGAAAATATGGGGCGAGAACGTATTCGTAGCGAAGTATTACGCCAACAACATGCCGGATTTAGCTTTGGTGCACATTTACCTGACAATATTACGCCTGAGTTTGTACGCCAAGAAGTTGCCGCCGGCCGTGCCATTATTCCTGCCAATATCAATCACCCAGAATCTGAGCCGATGATTATTGGCCGTAATTTCTTAGTTAAGGTGAATGCTAATATCGGCAACTCTTCGGTTACCTCATCTATCGAAGAAGAAGTAGAAAAACTGATTTGGTCAACACGTTGGGGGGCCGATACGGTAATGGATCTGTCAACTGGACGTTATATCCACGAAACACGTGAATGGATCATCCGTAATAGCCCAGTCCCTATTGGTACTGTTCCTATTTATCAAGCTCTCGAAAAAGTTAACGGTATTGCAGAAGATCTCACTTGGGAAATGTTCCGTGATACTTTATTAGAACAAGCGGAACAAGGGGTAGATTACTTCACTATCCATGCAGGTGTCCTATTACGCTATGTTCCTATGACCGCAAAACGTTTAACGGGCATTGTCTCTCGTGGTGGATCAATTATGGCGAAGTGGTGTTTATCACACCATAAAGAGAATTTCCTCTATACCCACTTCCGGGAGATTTGCGAAATCTGCACCGCTTATGATGTTTCATTATCATTAGGTGATGGTCTAAGACCCGGCTCTATCCAAGATGCTAACGATGAAGCACAGTTCGCTGAATTACATACCTTGGGTGAATTAACAAAGATTGCTTGGGAATATGATGTACAAGTCATGATTGAAGGCCCGGGTCATGTACCAATGCAGATGATACGTCGCAATATGACGGAAGAACTAGAGCATTGTCATGAAGCCCCCTTCTATACATTAGGCCCTCTAACAACTGATATAGCACCGGGCTACGATCATTTTACTTCCGGTATTGGCGCTGCAATGATTGGCTGGTTTGGCTGTGCCATGCTCTGTTATGTCACTCCGAAAGAGCATCTCGGACTCCCCAATAAAGAAGATGTGAAACAAGGTCTTATTACTTATAAAATCGCCGCCCATGCTGCTGATCTTGCCAAAGGACATCCCGGCGCGCAAATACGTGATAACGCCATGTCTAAAGCCCGTTTTGAGTTTCGATGGGAAGATCAATTTAATCTAGCACTTGATCCTGAAACTGCCCGTCAATATCACGATGAAACCTTACCTCAAGCATCGGGGAAAGTCGCTCACTTCTGCTCTATGTGTGGACCTAAATTCTGCTCAATGAAGATAACACAAGAAGTGCGTGATTATGCAGCAGGTATGGAGCAGATGTCGCAAGCCTTTAAAGCCCATGGTAGTGAGCTATACCACAGTGCAGAAATAGCCAGTTCCGAGGTAGCTGATAATGAACAGATCCTCTAATTCGGCTTTTGCCCCAACCGAAAAAAAGTTGGGGCTTTACCCTGTTGTCGATTCTATTGAATGGATTGAGCGCCTGTTGAAAATAGGTGTAACAACGATCCAATTACGCATCAAAGATAAACAGCCCAAAGATGTTGAACAAGATATAATCACTGCAATCAAATTAGGTCGTGAGTATAACGCAAGATTATTTATCAATGATTATTGGCAACTCGCCATTAAACATCACGCTTATGGTGTTCATCTTGGACAAGAAGATCTCGACATTGCCGATCTTGATGCTATTAAACAGTCAGGTTTATGCCTTGGTATTTCCACCCATAATGACACTGAACTACAAAGAGCAAAAAGGTTACTTCCCTCTTATATTGCTTTAGGGCATATATTTCCAACGACGACGAAAGATATGCCATCAAAGCCACAAGGTTTAAGAGCACTCAAACATCAAGTAGAACAAACTCATGATTTTCCAACCGTTGCTATTGGCGGGATCTCTCTAGAAAAAGTCTCTGATGTCGTAGCAACTGGCGTTGGTGGAGTTGCTTTAGTGAGTGCAATAACAAAGGCATCAGACTGGCAACAGGTAACACTTAAATTATTAGAATTAGTAGAGGGAAAACCATCATGCTAAATGATAATGATTTTATGCGTTATAGCCGACAAGTGATGTTAGAAGATATAGGATTAAAAGGGCAAACCAAAATACAGCAAGCCAGAGTATTAATTATTGGCTTAGGTGGGTTAGGCTCTCCAGCATCACTTTATCTAGCAGGTGCAGGAGTGGGTGAACTTATTTTAGTCGATGATGATAATTTGCATGTCTCGAATTTACAGCGTCAAATTCTCTATCGCACTCAAGATATCCCAGATGCAAAATCAGACATCGCCAAACAGGCTCTACTTGCCTTAAATCCTGACATTAAAATCACCACCTATAAACAACGTGTTAATGATGATTTTCTCTCTACGTTGCTTCAAAACATCGATTTAGTTTTAGATTGCACTGATAACATGAGCACTCGCCAAGCAATCAATCGTATCTGTGTTAAACAACAAATACCGCTTATTAGTGGCAGTGCCGTTGGATTTAGTGGTCAGTTGATCGTGTTTGAGCCCCCTTTTATGCATGGTTGTTACCACTGTCTCTATCCTGATAACAAAGAGCCACAACGCAATTGCCAAACAGCTGGAATTCTAGGCCCCGTTGTAGGGGTCATTGGTACTCTGCAGGCACTTGAAGCAATTAAGTTACTTGCAGGTTTACCAAGTACGTTAAGTGGAAAACTACGTCTGTTCGATGGTAGAAAACAAAATTGGAGCACCTTGCGCTTAACACCATCAAAAAACTGTCCTGTTTGTCGAGGGTTAGCATGAATATTACCGTAAATGACGAACGTTATTCTCTGGATATGCCTGTCACGATAAGCCAGCTCCTTATTGAGTTAAAACAACCCTCTATAGGGGTGGCACTCGCTATCAACGACATCATTATTCCGCGTGAAAACTGGAATACACAAATGATCAATGAGGGTGACACAATTCTTCTCTTTCAAGCAATTGCGGGAGGCTGATATGTTGAAAATTGCTGATACTACATTCACATCAAGGTTATTTACTGGTACAGGTAAATTTGCGACACCAACACTCATGGCTGAAGCCATTAAAGCCTCTGGTAGCCAATTAGTGACAATGGCAATGAAGCGTGTTGATTTAAAAAATGGCAATGATGATCTAATCGCCCCTCTTAAATCATTAGGGGTAAAATTATTACCTAATACTTCTGGTGCAAAAACAGCACAAGAAGCCGTTTTTGCTGCACGATTAGCAAAAGAGGCCTTTGATACCCATTGGATCAAATTAGAAATTCATCCTGATACCAAATACCTACTTCCTGATCCAATAGAAACACTTAAAGCGGCTGAACTTCTCGTTAAAGAAGGTTTTGTGGTTTTACCTTATTGCAGTGCTGATCCGGTATTATGCCGTCGTTTAGAAGAGGTAGGATGCGCAGCTGTAATGCCGTTAGGTTCACCTATTGGTTCCAATCAGGGTTTACAAACTCGCGATTTTTTGCGGATTATTATTGAGCAAACCTCAATACCCGTTGTTGTTGACGCAGGTATTGGCGCACCAAGCCATGCTCTTGAAGCTTTAGAATTGGGTGCGGATGCTGTACTCGTCAATACCGCCATAGCCGTAGCTAAAAATCCAGTTTTAATGGCTCAAGCTTTTAAAGCTGCAATTGATGCTGGAGAGCTTGCTCGACAATCTGGACTGGCTGTACCGACTTCAATAACACATATGCAAGCACAAGCCTCTAGCCCATTAACCCAATATTTAGAGGCTTTCTAATGAAAACATTTTCTGATTATTGGCAACAATTAGCTTGGGATGACATCACGTTAAGACTGAATAGTAAAACTTGTGAAGATGTTGAAACTGCTTTATCTCATCATACTTTAACGCTTGATGATTTTATGGCGCTGATCTCCCCTGCTGGCCGACATTATTTAGAGCCAATGGCACAACGTGCTCAGCAACTAACTCGACAACGTTTTGGTAATGTTGTCGGTTTATATGTTCCACTGTACCTCTCTAATTTATGTGCTAATGATTGTACTTATTGTGGCTTTTCAATGAGTAATGCCATCAAGCGCAAAACATTAAATGAAAACGAAATCCTTGCTGAATGTCATAGCATTCGGCAATTAGGTTTTGATAGCCTGCTACTCGTTACAGGAGAGCATCAAAGAAAAGTTGGTATGGATTATTTCCGTCAATATATACCGCTTATTCGCCAGCAGTTCAGTTTATTAATGATGGAAGTACAACCTCTGGCGACAAATGAGTATGCTGAATTAAAAACGCTCGGTATTGATGGTGTAATGGTTTATCAAGAAACTTATCATGAACCCACTTATCAGTTGCATCATCTAAGAGGAAAAAAACAAGATTTTCATTGGCGGTTACAAACCCCTGATAGATTAGGGCAAGCCGGCATTGATAAAATTGGTTTAGGTGCACTAATTGGTTTATCTGACAGATGGCGTACCGATTGTTATATGGTGGCTGAGCATCTGCTATTTTTACAAAAACGTTACTGGAAAAGTCGTTACTCTATCTCCTTTCCTCGTCTACGCCCATGTGCTGGTGGGCTTAATCCTGCATCGGTAATGAGTGAAGCAGAATTAGTTCAGTTGATTTGTGCTTTTCGTATTTTAGCCCCCGATGTTGAGCTTTCCCTTTCAACACGTGAATCGCCTTACTTTCGCGATAATACAGTACCTTTAGCCATCAATAATATCAGCGCTGGCTCTAAAACTCAGCCCGGTGGTTATTCTGATAGTCATGAGGAGTTAGAGCAATTTTCACCTAATGATAATCGTCATGTCAGTGATGTAATTAATGCCCTCAAAACACGAGGATTACAGCCTGTATGGAAAGATTGGGATAACTATTTAGGTCGTTAATAGAGATAAAATAATACCGCGTTTTAATTTATTTTTTTAATAAATATAATCGCGGTTTTATTACACAACACATAGTAATAAATAATTAAAAATAATATCAATACGTTAGATATAACAATAAATTTTTCTTAAAAAGATTAAGTTAACTAACTATTTCATTAGGTTAAAATCAATATTTTAAGTTCTTGTATACTTAAACCAGTTATTCGTTCAATAAATTCCAACTCAACGTTTTCTTTTAATAAGTTTTTTGCTAATTGTATTTGTACTATCTTTTTACCTATTTCTATACCTTCGTTTTTACCTATCTCTATACCTTCATTTTTACCTATCTCTATCCCCTCCATTTTTCCTAATTTAAATCCTTTATTTTCTAACCACCATGCAATATTCATAATCGTCTCTCTATGGTTATCTACTTGTTCAGCTATCTTATTTATGATGGATTCAAAATCCGCCGCGTCCATAATTGAGAATAAATATTGTACAACAGCGATAGTGTCTTCATCACTGCAGTTTTTCTGATTTATCGCTTTTGAGAGAAGCATCGCTAACTTATCAAAATCATCGCAACTGTTCACATGTTTCATTGCAATTTCCATTACAGCGGCTTTTCTATGTGTTAATAAAATTTCATCATCAATTGAATTCAAATCAATTAATGCAAAATTATTAAGATAGAGTTGATTTGCCAATGTAGAAAGCGGAAAACAATCTAACCAATTGACAGAAAAAGGATAAGGCTTGCGTTTGCCATGATAAAACAAGATAGGAACAACCAACGGCAAAGATGTGTAACCTTGCTGTAGATGCTGATTCATCGTGCAAAACGCATAGTGCATCATACGCCAAGCGATCATTTTATCTGGTCGAGATTGGTGCTCAATTAAGAAATAAATTGAGATATTCCCCGTTTTGGTTTTCACTGAGTAGAGAATATCTGACATACGAGAACGTAATTTAATATCGATAAAAGAGGAATTTTGTAGCTTTAAAGTTGAAAAATCACAATAGCTTTTTAATTCATCTGATAAATGGATAAAAAAGAAATCCTTAGCATTACTGATATTCATCATGAAGCGTTTGAATGCAGCATCATGAGAAGAAATTAAAATAGGTTTATTCATCGCTGACTCCGTGCTAAATGTGGATCGCCAGCTTACAGAAAAAATGACCTTTTACTTAGTAAAAAATTATCATAAATATCTGAAAAATATAAACTTAATTATTTAACTTACCTATACAAGTATAAAAAGAGCAAAAAAATACCCTCGATAACTATCGAGGGTATTTATATTTAAAACTAATGCAGTATCAATTAGTTATTTGATGAACCGCCGAAACCTGCATTCAGCAATTCTGCTAAGTTAGCAGAAGCTTCATCTGCACTGATTGTTGCTTCAGTTTCATCCGTTGGCAGTTGTTGTTGACGACGTTGGATACGATCCTGATGGTACGCAAAACCAGTACCTGCAGGGATCAGACGACCCACAATAACGTTTTCTTTTAAACCACGTAATTCGTCACGTTTACCTGCAACAGCAGCTTCAGTCAGTACGCGTGTTGTTTCTTGGAACGATGCCGCAGAGATGAAAGACTCAGTAGCCAGTGATGCTTTCGTAATACCTAATAGGTCACGAGAGTATGTTGCTGGTACTTTACCTTCTTCTTCTAAAATACGGTTCGAAACTTTAACACGAGCGTATTCAACTTGTTCACCTTCAAGGAATTCAGAGCTACCGGCATTTTCGATAGTCACTTTACGTAGCATCTGACGAACGATAACTTCAATGTGTTTATCGTTAATCTTAACCCCTTGTAAACGGTAAACTTCCTGTACTTCATTAGTGATATAGCGAGTAACCGCATGAACACCACGTAAGCGCAGAATGTCATGTGGTGATTCTGGACCATCGGAGATAACATCACCGCGTTCCACAACCTCACCTTCAAATACGTTAAGTTGACGCCATTTAGGGATCATCTCTTCGTATGCATCGCTACCATCTAATGGAGAAATAACTAAGCGACGTTTACCTTTCGTTTCTTTACCGAAAGAAACAATACCGCTGATTTCAGCAAGGATTGCAGGCTCTTTCGGACGACGAGCTTCAAACAAGTCAGCAACGCGTGGTAGACCACCGGTAATATCTTTAGTACCACCAGATTCTTGAGGAATACGTGCTAACGTATCACCCGCATTAATAGCAACGCCATCATCTAATTGAACGATAGCTTTACCTGGTAGGAAGTACTGTGCCGGCATATCTGTATTCGGGATTAATACATCATTACCTTGTGCATCGGTGATGCGCAATGCTGGACGTAAATCTTTACCGCTACCAGTACGCTCTGCAGTATCCAGAACAACCAGTGAAGAAAGACCGGTTAATTCATCCGTTTGACGAGTAATGGTTTGACCATCAACCATGTCAGCAAAACGGATAATACCAGAAACTTCACTCACCACAGGCATGGTATGTGGATCCCAGTTAGCAACTGTTTCGCCACCGTTTACAGCTTCGCCATCACCTTTCGATAATTGAGCACCATAAGGTACTTTATAGCTTTCTTTCGTACGACCGAATTCGTCAATGAGACGTAATTCTGTATTACGAGAAGTAATCACTAACTTACCAGCAGTGTTGGTGATAAATTTCGCATTGATCAATTTCAGTGTACCTTTATTACGTACCTGAATGCTTGATTCTGCTGCCGCACGGGATGCCGCACCACCGATGTGGAACGTACGCATCGTTAACTGTGTACCAGGCTCACCGATTGACTGTGCTGCGATAACACCGATAGCTTCACCTTTGTTGATGATATGACCACGAGCAAGGTCACGACCATAACATTTAGCACATACACCAAAGTCTGTGTCACAGGTTACAACTGAACGAACTTTAACGCTGTCTACTGAGTTTTCTTCTAACAGATCACACAGTTTTTCGTTTAACAGCGTATTACGTGGAACAAGGATATCTGCAGTACCTGGTTTCAGGATATCTTCTGCCGTTACCCGTCCTAATACACGCTCACGCAGTGGCTCTTTAACATCTCCACCTTCAATGACCGGAGTCATCATTACACCTTCGGTTGTACCGCAGTCGCTTTCTGTTACGACAAGGTCTTGTGCAACGTCAACTAAACGACGAGTCAAGTAACCGGAGTTTGCTGTTTTCAGTGCGGTATCCGCCAAACCTTTACGAGCACCGTGGGTTGAGATGAAGTACTGGAGTACGTTCAGACCTTCACGGAAGTTCGCAGTGATTGGGGTTTCGATAATGGAGCCATCTGGCTTAGCCATCAGACCACGCATACCCGCTAACTGACGGATCTGAGCTGCAGAACCACGAGCACCGGAGTCAGCCATCATAAAGATGCTGTTGAAGGAAACTTGTTGTTCTTCTTCACCATCACGGTTGATCACAGTTTCTGTAGACAGATTTTCCATCATCGCTTTAGCGACGCGTTCATTCGCAGCAGCCCAAATATCGATGACTTTGTTGTAACGTTCACCCGCTGTTACCAGACCGGATTGGAACTGTTCTTGAATTTCTGCAACTTCTGCTTCTGCCTCGGCAATGATCTCTGCTTTTTTCGCAGGGATAACCATGTCATCGATACCTACTGAAGCACCAGAACGTGCAGCGTAAGCAAAACCGGTATACATGATTTGGTCAGCAAAAATAACCGTTGGCTTTAAGCCCATTACGCGGTAGCAGGTATTCAGCATTTTAGAAATAGCTTTTTTACCTAATGGTTGGTTAACCAGTGCGTAAGGTAGGCCTTTTGGTACAATCATCCATAAAATAGCACGACCAACTGTAGTGTCTTTTAAGCTAGTTTCAGTGGTGATATTACCTTCGCCATCTTTGATCTCTTCAGTGATACGTACTTTAACACGCGCGTGTAAAGAGGCTAAACCTGCGCGATAAACGCGTTCAGCTTCTTTTGGACCACTTAACACCATGCCTTCACCTTTGGCATTGATGCAATCACGAGTCATGTAGTAAAGACCTAATACCACGTCCTGTGAAGGAACGATAATTGGGTCACCACTTGCTGGAGACAGAATATTGTTAGTTGACATCATCAACGCGCGAGCTTCTAACTGCGCTTCTAATGTCAATGGAACGTGAACCGCCATTTGGTCACCATCGAAGTCGGCGTTATATGCCGCACAAACGAGTGGGTGTAACTGAATAGCTTTACCTTCAATCAGGATTGGTTTAAACGCCTGTATACCTAAACGGTGAAGTGTCGGTGCACGGTTTAGCATAACTGGGTGTTCACGGATAACTTCATCTAAGATATCCCAAACTACCGCTTCTTCACGCTCAACCATTTTTTTAGCGGCTTTAATTGTTGTCGCTAAACCACGGGTTTCCAGTTTTCCGTAAATAAATGGTTTGAATAATTCAAGTGCCATTTTTTTCGGCAGACCACACTGATGCAGACGCAGGTATGGACCAACGGTGATTACAGAACGACCAGAATAGTCAACACGTTTACCTAACAGGTTTTGACGGAAACGACCTTGTTTACCTTTGATCATATCAGCCAAAGATTTCAGAGGACGTTTGTTAGAGCCTGTAATTGCACGACCGCGACGACCGTTATCTAATAACGCATCAACAGACTCTTGTAACATACGTTTTTCGTTACGTACGATAATGTCTGGAGCTGCTAAATCTAGCAGGCGTTTTAAACGGTTATTACGGTTGATAACGCGACGATATAAATCGTTCAAGTCAGAAGTCGCAAAACGACCACCATCAAGTGGAACCAGTGGACGTAAGTCTGGTGGTAACACTGGCAGTACAGTTAAGATCATCCACTCAGGTTTATTGCCTGATTGCATGAATGCTTCAAGTAACTTGATACGTTTAGTCAGTTTCTTACGTTTAGTTTCAGAGTTAGTCTCATTTAACTCTTCACGTAGCGTTTCACACTCTTGTTCCAGATCCATGCTCTGTAACAAGTTCTGAACAGCTTCAGCACCCATCTTCGCATCAAATTCATCACCGAATTCTTCTAATGCATCGAGGTATTGCTCTTCTGTTAAGATTTGGCCACGTTCAAGGCTGGTCATACCGCCTTCAACAACAACATAAGATTCAAAATACAGTACACGTTCAATATCGCGCAGTGGCATATCCAACAGCAGACCGATACGGGACGGCAGTGATTTCAAGAACCAGATGTGCGCCACTGGAGAAGCTAATTCGATGTGACCCATACGTTCACGGCGAACTTTAGTTTGTGTGACTTCAACGCCACACTTCTCACAGATAACACCACGGTGTTTTAAACGTTTGTATTTACCACACAAACATTCGTAATCTTTTACTGGTCCGAAAATACGGGCACAGAAAAGGCCGTCACGTTCTGGTTTGAACGTACGGTAGTTAATTGTTTCTGGCTTTTTAACTTCACCAAATGACCATGAACGGATCATATCAGGTGATGCCAGAGCAATTTTGATCGCATCAAACTCTTCGGTCTTGGTTTGCGCTTTCAGAAACTTTAATAAGTCTTTCACGAAATGGCTCCTGTCGGAGTTAGACCTGCCAGGCAAATGACCCCTGTCATTCACCCCTTTAAACCAGTGTAGTCACTGTTTAGCAGACTGCCATATTTAGCAGTCTGCTTTCATGGAATACGTTATTCGTCTTCCAATTCGATGTTGATACCCAGTGAACGGATCTCTTTCAACAATACGTTGAACGACTCAGGCATACCTGGTTCCATCTGATGGTTACCATCAACAATGTTTTTGTACATTTTGGTACGACCGTTAACGTCATCCGACTTAACAGTAAGCATTTCTTGTAGCGTGTAAGCCGCACCGTATGCTTCCAGTGCCCATACTTCCATCTCCCCGAAACGCTGTCCACCAAACTGTGCTTTACCACCAAGAGGTTGCTGAGTAACTAAGCTGTACGAACCGGTAGAACGGGCGTGCATCTTGTCATCAACTAAGTGGTTCAGTTTCAGCATGTACATGTAACCTACAGTTACTGGACGTTCGAATTGTTCACCTGTACGACCATCGAAAAGTGTAATCTGACCAGAAGTTGGAAGATCTGCTAATTTCAGCATCTCTTTAATTTCTATCTCTTCTGCACCATCGAACACAGGTGTTGCAGTTGGCATACCTTTTTTCAGGTTCTCAGCCAAACGTAACACTTCTTCATCACTGAAGGTGTCCAAATCAACTTTCTGACGAGGTGCCATACCCAGATCATAAGCTTTCTGGATAAATTCACGTAACTTAGCCACTTCTTGTTGCTGTTTCAGCATCGCATTGATTTTATCACCGATACCTTTAGCAGCCATACCCAAGTGAGTTTCAAGGATCTGACCAATGTTCATACGTGATGGTACACCCAGTGGGTTCAGTACGAGGTCAACAGGATTACCGTTTTCATCGTATGGCATGTCTTCAATTAGGTTAATCTTAGAGATAACACCCTTGTTACCATGACGACCCGCCATCTTATCACCAGGTTGGATCTGACGTTTAACAGCCAGATAAACCTTAACAATCTTCAATACACCCGGTGCTAAATCATCACCTTGAGTGATCTTACGACGTTTAGCTTCCAGTTTCTTCGCGAATTCAGCTTTCAGTTCATCATACTGTTCAGCTAATTGTTCTAACTGGTTTTGCTTCTCTTCATCAGCAAGACCCAGTTCTAACCAACGTTCACGAGGTAGTTTATCTAGTTTGTCAGCTTCAATACCGCCGGCAATCAGAACGCCACGAATACGTGCAAAAAGACCCGCTTCAAAGATACGTAACTCTTCTGTTAAGTCTTTTTTAACTTCACGTAATTGTGATTCTTCGATTTCTAATGCACGTTTGTCTTTTTCTACGCCATCACGGGTGAAGACTTGTACATCAATAACTGTACCAGACACACCGTTAGGAACACGCAGAGAAGAATCTTTAACATCAGATGCTTTTTCACCGAAGATAGCACGTAGCAGTTTCTCTTCTGGAGTCAGTTGAGTTTCACCTTTCGGTGTTACTTTACCTACCAGAATATCACCGCCTTTCACTTCAGCACCGATATAAACGATACCTGATTCATCTAGTTTAGATAACGCAGCTTCACCAACATTAGGAATATCTGCAGTGATCTCTTCAGGCCCTAACTTAGTATCACGAGACACACAAGCAAGTTCTTGAATATGGATAGTTGTGAAACGGTCTTCTTGAACAACACGCTCAGATACAAGGATGGAGTCCTCGTAGTTATAACCATTCCATGGCATAAATGCCACGCGCATGTTTTGACCTAATGCAAGTTCACCAAGGTCTGTTGATGGACCATCGGCAAGTACATCACCACGTTCAACAGGTTCACCTAAAGAAACACAAGGTGTTTGGTTAATACATGTGTTTTGGTTAGAGCGGGTATATTTAGTTAAGCTGTAAATATCAATGCCTGCTTCACCAGCATAAGTCTCATCTTCGTTTACTTTGATAACGATACGAGAAGCATCAACATACTGAACAGTACCACCACGTTTTGCTACCGCAGTAACACCGGAGTCAACCGCTACAGCACGTTCCATACCTGTACCTACCAGTGGTTTATCACCACGAAGTGTAGGAACAGCCTGACGTTGCATGTTCGCACCCATCAATGCACGGTTGGCGTCATCGTGTTCAAGGAATGGGATCAGTGAAGCACCGACAGAAACAACCTGTTGAGTTGAAACGTCCATGTACTGGACTTGATCACGACTAAATAAACTTGACTCACCTTTATGACGGCAAGTTACTAATTCTTCTACGAAGTGGCCATCATCATCTAATACGGAGTTAGCCTGAGCAATGATGAAGTTACCTTCTTCAATTGCAGACAGATAGTGGATTTCATCTGTTACAGCGTTGTTTTCTACAACACGGTAAGGCGTTTCTAGGAATCCGTACTCGTTAGTCTGTGCATAAACAGATAATGAGTTAATCAGACCGATATTTGGACCTTCAGGTGTTTCGATTGGACACACACGACCATAGTGAGTTGGGTGTACGTCTCGAACTTCGAAGCCTGCACGTTCACGAGTCAGACCACCAGGGCCTAATGCAGAAATACGACGTTTATGGGTAATTTCTGACAGCGGGTTATTCTGATCCATAAACTGCGATAACTGGCTAGAGCCAAAGAACTCTTTAACTGCAGCAGAAATCGGTTTTGCGTTGATCATATCTTGTGGCATTAATGCATCAAGATCACCTAAAGATAGACGCTCTTTAACTGCACGTTCAACACGCACCAGACCAACACGGAATTGGTTTTCAGCCATTTCGCCAACAGAACGAATACGACGGTTACCTAAGTGGTCGATATCATCCACTTCACCTTTACCATTACGGATATCAATCAGTTTTTTCATCACTTCAATGATATCTTCTTGGCTTAAGATGCCAGAACCTTCAACTTCTTCGCGACCTAAAGAGCGGTTGAACTTCATGCGACCAACCGCAGAGAGATCATAACGATCTTCTGAGAAGAATAAGTTCTCAAATAAGTTTTCTGCCGCTTCGCGAGTTGGTGGTTCACCAGGACGCATCATGCGATAGATTTCAACTAATGCGCTTAAACGATCGTTGGTAGGATCGACGCGGATAGTTTCTGAAATATAAGCACCATGATCTAAATCGTTGGTAAACAGTGTTTCGATGGTTTTATGACCAGCTTGACTTAAGCGAGCTAACACATCTAAAGAGATTTCCATGTTAGCAGCACAAATCAATTCACCTGTCGCTTCATCAATATAGTCACGAGCCACTACTTTACCTGCGATGTATTCAACAGGTACTTCGATGCGCTCAATTTGCTCTTTTTCTAACTGACGAATATGACGAGCAGTAATACGGCGACCTTTTTCGACATAAACTTTGCCGTTTGCTTCAATATCAAATGAAGCTGTTTCACCACGCAGACGCTCAGGAACTAACGTCATCATCAGTTTATTATTACTGATTTCAAACGTTGTTTTCTCGAAGAACAGATTTAAGATGTCTTCGGTGCTGTAGTTCATTGCGCGTAAAATGATAGTCGCTGGTAATTTACGACGACGGTCAATACGGACAAAAAGATTATCTTTAGGGTCGAATTCGAAGTCTAACCATGAACCACGATAAGGAATAATACGTGCGTTATACAGTACTTTACCTGAAGAGTGCGTTTTACCTTTATCGCTATCAAAGAACACACCAGGGCTACGATGTAACTGGGAAACAATAACACGCTCAGTACCATTGATAACAAAAGTACCATTATCGGTCATTAATGGGATTTCACCCATATAGACTTCTTGTTCTTTGATGTCTTTAACGGTGCCTTCTGGGGCTTCACGTTCATAAATGACCAGACGCAGTTTTACACGTAATGGTGCAGAATAAGTTACACCACGGATCTGACATTCTTTAACATCAAAAACAGGCTCGCCGAGGCGGTAGCTGACATATTGCAGTTCAGCATTGCCGCTGTAGCTTTGGATTGGAAATACGGAACGGAAAGCCGCTTCCAGCCCATTTTGACCATCAGGATCTTGCTCGATAAACTTCTGGAACGAGTCAAGTTGGATAGAAAGGAGATAGGGAACATCCAGAACTTGTGGACGTTTACCAAAATCCTTACGAATACGTTTTTTCTCGGTATAGGAGTAAACCATAGGGTTCCTCAGCTCGCTGAAAAGTGACCCACTCTGCCTGCCCTTGTTATTAAGGGTGACACGACATTCATCTAACACTGTTTTTTTGTAGGTAGGAAAATAAAATTTTCCATAATACTTATTGCTATTACTCTTAAATCATTTCATTGCATTGCGCACACTACCGAGCTTTTGGAAAAACGTGGATCGTAGTGGCTAACACAGTATATTAAGTCGTCAATAGCAAAAAATATTGAGGTAAAGAGGAAGCCAAAAAAGTGTGAAAAAGCTACTCTTACCTTACAGCGCAAAAAGGCTGGTGACCAAAAAATCACCAGCCATCAGCCGTTAGGCTGCTCTCTGGGAAGTTAAATTACTTAACTTCAACCTCAGCACCTGCTTCTTCCAGAGCTTTCTTCAGAGCTTCAGCATCATCTTTGCTTACGCCTTCTTTCAGAGCTGCTGGAGCAGATTCTACTAAGTCTTTAGCTTCTTTCAGACCAAGACCGGTAGCGCCACGTACTGCTTTGATTACTGCTACTTTGTTACCGCCGATACCTTTCAGGATAACGTCGAATTCAGTTTTTTCTTCAGCAGCTTCTGCTGGACCCGCAGCAACAGCAACAGCTGCAGCAGCAGATACACCGAATTTTTCTTCCATCATAGTGATCAGTTCAACAACGTCCATTACAGACATTTCAGCAACTGCATTTAAGATATCGTCTTTAGAGATAGACATAACAATTGTTCCTAAAATTCAGAAAAAGTTTATACGTAGTAAAGCAACGAAGGAAATTGGCTATTAAGCAGCTTCTTTCTGATCGCGCAGTGCAGCCAGAGTACAAACCAGTTTGCCGGCAGCGGCTTCTTTCATGGTTGACATCAGGCGTGCGATTGCTTCTTCGTAAGTTGGTAGTGTAGCCAGGCGATCAATGTTTGAACCTGGGATAAACTCACCTTCAAAGGCAGCCGCTTTAATCTCGAATGCTGGGTTCGCTTTCGCGAAATCTTTGAACAGACGAGCTGCAGCGCCCGGGTGTTCAGAAGAGAAAGCAATCAAGGTAGGACCAACAAATGCGTCTTTCAGCACTTCATAAGAAGTACCTTCAACAGCGCGACGTAGCAATGTGTTACGTACTACTCGTACAGTAACACCAGCTTCACGACATGCTTTACGCAGTTCAGTCATTTTATCTACAGTTACACCACGGGAATCCGCAACAACTGCAGACAGCGCGCCTTTGGCAACTTCGCTGACTTCAGCAACAATCGCTTGCTTGTCTTGAAGATTTAGTGCCATTAGCTTCTTGCTCCTGGATTAACCGAGTAAAAACTCGGGACTCACATCACTTATTGCCACAATGGAAATAAGCGCTAAAACACGGTGAGCAGAATCCAGAATATAAAATTCTTTTTGGCTCTCTCACCGTCTACGCAGGAAAATTAAGTAATTACTTACACCTGCGGTCTTGGACGGGGTCTGGATAGGCCAGACTCCAACCGAATTTGGGAATTTAGTTATGTTGACTCACATTCAAAATACAACATAGCTAAACTCAAGGCGTCAAATTCTATACAAATTTGACGCCAAGGTAAAGTCTTTTATGACTTTTAGTCTAATCGAGGATTAAACTGTCGCGCTTAAGCTTGCTTGATCAATAGCAACACCTGCACCCATAGTGGTAGACAGGCTTACTTTCTTGATATAAACGCCTTTAGCTGAAGATGGTTTTGCTTTTTTCAGCGCAACCAGCAGAGCTTCTAAGTTTTCTTTCAACTGAGCTTCGTTGAAATCAACTTTACCGATAGTGGTATGGATAATACCATTTTTGTCGTTACGGTAACGAACCTGACCAGCTTTAGCATTTTTAACAGCTTCAGCAACGTTAGGTGTTACAGTACCCACTTTCGGGTTTGGCATTAAGCCACGTGGACCAAGGATTTGGCCTAATTGACCAACAACGCGCATTGCATCTGGAGATGCAATTACAACGTCAAAGTCCATTTCGCCAGCTTTAACTTTAGCAGCTAAGTCATCCATACCGACTAATTCTGCACCAGCTTCTTTAGCAGCTTCTGCATTTGCACCTTGTGCGAATACAGCAACGCGAACTGAACGACCAGTACCGTGTGGCAGAACAGTAGCACCACGAACGTTTTGGTCTGATTTACGAGCATCGATGCCGAGGTTAACAGCAACATCAACACTTTCAACAAATTTAGCTGTAGCTAACTCTTTCAATAAAGCAACTGCTTCATTGATTTCGTACTGTTTCACTACATCTACTTTTTCACGGATATTGCGCATGCGCTTGGTTAGTTTAGCCATCAGATTAGTCCTCCACTACCAGGCCCATGGAACGAGCAGTACCTTCAATTGAACGCATCATAGCTTCAACATCAGCACCAGTCAGATCCGCAGCTTTAGTTTCTGCAATTTCACGAACTTGAGCAGTAGTTACTTTACCTACTTTCTCTTTGTTCGGTTTGCCAGAACCTGATTTCACGCCCGCCGCTTTCTTCAGCAGAATCGCTGCTGGAGGAGTTTTAGTAACGAAAGTGAAAGAACGGTCTGCGTAAACTGTAATAACAACAGGGATTGGTAAACCTTTTTCTACGCTTTCAGTTTTAGCGTTGAATGCTTTACAGAATTCCATGATGTTAACACCTTGTTGACCCAGAGCTGGACCAACTGGTGGACTTGGATTAGCCATACCTGCTGCAACTTGCAGTTTGATATAGGCTTGGACTTTCTTAGCCATTAATTAATTCCTCAATGTGGGTATATCGCCCGGCTAGGGCTCCCCGATTTACTTTGCTTTGTCTCATGACAAAACAACTCAAAACGAAAGGTGGAAAATTGTAGTGAACTTTTCCACCTTTTGCAAGAAAGGCGAGCAAAAAGGTTTAACCTTTTTCAACCTGACTAAAGTCTAATTCCACTGGGGTCGCACGACCAAAGATAGAAACAGACACTTTCAGGCGACTTTTCTCGTAATCAACTTCTTCAACAACACCGTTAAAGTCAGCAAATGGACCATCACTAACACGAACCATTTCACCTGGTTCAAACAGTGTTTTAGGACGTGGTTTGTCACCAACTTGTTGTAGACGATTCATGATCGCATCAACTTCTTTATCACTAATTGGTGCAGGTCTGTCTGAAGTACCGCCAATAAAACCCATGACTCTTGGCACATTACGCACAAGGTGCCAAGTTGCATCATTCATGACCATTTGGACAAGAACATAGCCTGGGAAAAATTTACGCTCACTTTTACGGCGCTGTCCGCTACGGATCTCAACAACTTCTTCTGTTGGAACCATAACTTCGCCAAATGAGTCTTCCATTTCGTTTAATTTGATATGTTCACGCAGAGACTGTGCTACACGGCCTTCGAAGCCTGAAAAGGCTTGAATAACATACCAGCGTTTTTTAGGAGAATCAGTCATGAACACCTCACAGGCCAGTAATAAATGAAACTAAACGAACCAGAATGCTATCCAGTCCCCAAAGAACCAATGACACAATAGCCGTCACCGCAGCAACGATTAATGTTGTCTGCAATGTTTCTTGACGCGTTGGCCATACTACCTTACGCATTTCAATTCGAGCTTCGCGAGCAAATGCTAGTGTTGCTTTACCTTGTGTTGTCCACAACGCAACTCCGCCCGCAGCCGCGAACAGAATAACAACCGCTAAAGCCCGCAACGCAAGGTTAAATTCACGATAAAGATAGTTGCCACCCACTGCTACTACCAGCAATAAGACGGTAATGATCCACTTAGCGATATCACCACCGCGTTTGCTATCTTGAGCTCCGCTATTCGCACTCATAAATTAACCTGTCCATATGATGTAAATAAATAGCCAGCTTGCCTCGCAAGAGCAAAACAAATCAGACTAACCATAAATAAACTATGATTGCATCTGACACAGCGTCATATCTCTATGACATTCGTATCTGCAAGATACTGGACTCAATTCGTTGTATCAGAGCCTATCTCACCAATAATTTCCAGAAAACTAGTGATGAGATAGGTTCTTTTTCAAACAACGCATAAAAAGGGCATCAATTGATGCCCTTCTTTAGGAAAATTACCGAGTAATTAACCTAATACTTTAGCAACAACACCCGCACCTACTGTACGGCCACCTTCACGGATTGCGAAGCGTAAACCTTCGTCCATTGCGATTGGGTGGATCAGTTCAACGATCATGTTCACGTTGTCGCCTGGCATTACCATTTCTACGCCTTCTGGTAATTCGATAGTACCAGTTACGTCAGTTGTACGGAAGTAGAACTGTGGACGGTAGCCTTTGAAGAATGGAGTGTGACGACCACCTTCATCTTTGCTCAGAATATAAACTTCTGATTCAAATTTGTTGTGTGGGTTGATTGAACCTGGTTTCGCCAGTACTTGTCCACGTTCGATTTCTTCACGTTTTGTACCACGCAGCAGAACACCTACGTTCTCACCTGCACGACCTTCGTCAAGTAATTTACGGAACATTTCAACGCCAGTACAAGTTGTTTTTGCGGTTTCTTTGA
>NZ_BAABMO010000042.1:0-28506 GCF_054767435.1 Proteus sp. MB838 | reverse complement strand
CAATAATAAATATATTAAATGGTAACGTACTTTGATTTATAAAACTGATTTTTATAACACAGACAAAAAACATTAGAAAAATTTATGTTTTATAGGTGTCGAATGAGCCGGATACCAATAAAAAAAGCTAAGTTAGGCTTTAATGTATCGAACAAGTTACCAGTATAAGTAATAAAAAACTCTATTTTTACTATCAAAAATCATATTGATAACAATAACAATAACAATAAATTAATTACATTGATAAAAGTCAAAAAACAAGACAAATAATAACTAGTTAGTAACAAAAATAGATTTTTTTTATATTTGTCACACAATTGATTTTATTCTATTACATCTTTCTAAATTTTTCCTACAATAGCCCACAACCTAACCTGACAATAGTTTAAGTAACGAATGCTTATATTATTTCTTTAGGTAACTATCTTTTTTTCTTTATGATTTATCGTTTCAGCAAAATAGAAAACCATCAAACTAAGTGCCCTACACAAAACATAAATGACGAATGAATAGGTTTGCCGGTGCAGTGATAAACGATAAAAAATTGCAAACTTAAGGATAAAAATAATTATGTCAGACTATCTATCATTTTTACTGGGAATTGTTCCTTTAGCCGTTCTGATTTTTATGATTTTAAAAATGAAATCGGCCGTTCATCACGCTGTCCTCGTTTCGCTAATTATCACTGTGGCTCTCGCTATTTTTCATTGGAATAACACCCTTCAATTTGCCTCTGTATCTGTACTTTATGGTGCGGTAAAGGGGTTATGGCCGATTATCATCGTTATTCTGGCGGCTATTTACAGCTATAACCTAATGCTAAAAACAGGGGGAATGGAGGTATTAAAAGACGTATTAGCGGGGATCAGCGATGATAAACGCGTACAAGTTTTACTTATCTCTTGGTGTTTTGGCGGTTTTTTAGAAGCAGTTGCAGGTTATGGTACAGCAGTTGCTATTCCTATCGGTATTTTAATCGCACTAGGTTTTGATCCCTTTAAAGCAGCCGTCGCTTCACTAGTCGCAAATACGGTACCTACCGCATTTGGTGCCGTTGGTATTCCAGTGTCTATTTTGGCACAAAATACCGGCCTTGATGTATTGGTGTTAAGTAAAACCATTATTATCCAACTTGGTTTATTCAATATTCTATTACCTTTTGTCATTGTTGCTATTGCTGGTGGTGGTATTAAAGCCATTAAAGGTGTCGGCTTTATTACTTTAATGTGTGGGATCAGCACCTTAATCCCTCAATATATTGTCGCAGCTAATTTAGGTGCGGAATTACCTGCCTTTGCAGGAAGCCTAGTCAGTCTGATTGTGGTTATTTTCTTGGCTAAACGCATGAAAACAGGCCATGATAAAAGTAAACAACCAACAAAACACTCAGCTAAAGAGCTATTAGTCGCTAGCTCGATCTATCTGTTTACTTTTATTTTTATCTTAGCCTGCTCTCCGCTATTCCCTACAATCCAAACCGCAGTAGGAACTATTGCAACTAAAATTCCTTTTGTATTAAGTGATACTCAAACTGAATATCAAACTATTGCTTGGTTAAGTACGCCTGGGGTATTGATTATTTTAGCGAGTTTTGTTGGTGGCACTATTCAAGGTGCAAGCCTTTCAACACTCTTTTCTGTATTAGTAAAAACCACAATTCAATTAAAGAACTCCATTATTGCCATTATGGCTATTGTTGCGATGGCAACGGTAATGGATTTCAGTGGCATGATTGGTAGCATTGCGGAAACATTAGTTAACTTTACTGGCGCTGGATTTATCTTTATTGCCCCAGTCATTGGTGCACTAGGAACGTTTGTAACCGGAAGCGATACAAACTCTAACGTACTATTTGGCAAGCTTCAAACCAGTGCAGCGGCAAAACTCCATGTTGATCCCTTTATTCTCGCAGCGGCTAATACCTCTGGGGCGACTGGCGGTAAGATGATTTCACCACAAAGCATCGCGATCGCCGTTTCGGCGACCAAAATGGATGGGCAAAGCAGTGCCATTATGCGAGAAACATTAAAATATTGTATTGCCTATATCATCATTCTAGGTGCCAAAATCGGCATTATTTATCACCTAATGAATTAACTATACAAGATAAGTGATGGCTTATCTTGGCTATCACCTATCGCTTTGACATAACGAAAATAAAGAAAAATAACCAATAAGAATTTTATCTTAAATAAAAATGACAACATCTGAGCGATGTTTTGGAGTTCGGTGAATGAAAGTTAATTTTTATGCAACCTGTCTTGGTGATGTGCTAAAAGCAGATTCGGCACGAGATACCGTATTATTGCTCGAAAAATTAGGTTGCGAAGTATTATTTCAAGAGCGCCAGGGTTGCTGTGGTCAGCCAGCACTTAATAGCGGTTATGTTAATGATGCAAAACCCGCAATGAAATCATTAATTGAGACATTAGAAGTTAATGATTATCCGATTATTTCCCCTGCAGGCTCTTGCACTTATGCGATTAAAGGCTATCCCAGCTATCTTGCCGATGAGCCTCAATGGGCGCAGCGAGCCCAAGGTGTGGCCGATCGTTTAATTGATCTTACCAGCTTTATCGTCAACACCTTAGGTGTGGTTGATGTTGGCGCCCGCCTTGCGGGTAAAGCGGTTTATCACCCCTCTTGTAGTTTAACGCGAAAGTTAGGGGTTGTTAGTGAACCTTTAACCTTATTAAAACATGTTGAAGGACTCGAAATGTTACCTTTCGCCAATTCAGAAACTTGTTGTGGTTTTGGCGGCACCTTCTCAGTAAAAATGTCAGAAATTTCCGGTGAAATGGTCACTGAAAAAGTAAAACATATCATGGAAGTCAGCCCTGATTACGTCATTGGTGCAGATACCAGTTGTTTAATTAATATTCAAGGCCGTTTAAGTCGTGAAAAGCGTTCTGTCAAAGTGCTGCATATTGCACAAGTTTTAATGAGTCAATAAGGGGGCTGCAATGTCTATTAAAACCAGTAATATCGATTTTAGACCACGCTTAGCGCATGAAATGAATGATACCATTATGCGTAACGCCGTTGTTATGGCACAAGAGCGCATTGGAGCCAATCGCCAAATAATGGTAAAAGAGTTAGGTGATTGGGAAGCATGGCGTGATCGCGCAGAACAAATCCGTAACCATGTTCTTGAAAACTTAGACGCTTATCTTTATCAATTATCAGAAAAAGTGACTGAAAACGGCGGTCATGTCTATTTTGCCAAAACGGCAGAAGATGCGACACGCTATATTTGTAACGTTGCCAAACAGAAAAATGCCAAGAAAATCGTTAAATCAAAATCGATGGTAACCGAAGAAATCGGTATGAACAAAGCCTTACAAAATGAAGGTATTGAGATTATCGAAACCGACCTTGGTGAATATATTCTGCAACTGGATAACGATCCCCCTTCTCATATTGTTGTACCGGCGATCCATAAAGATCGCTACCAAATACGTAAAGTGCTAAATGAAAAACTAGGTTATCAAGGTAGTGAAACCCCTGAAGATATGACCCTTTTTATCAGGCAACGTATTCGACAAGATTTTCTTTCTGCTGATATTGGAGTCACAGGTTGTAACTTTGCGGTTGCAGAAACGGGCTCAGTCTGTTTAGTAACTAACGAAGGTAATGCACGAATGACGACCACATTACCTAAAACCCATATTGCCGTTATGGGAATGGAACGTGTTGCGCCTACTTTTGAAGAAGTCGATCCGCTGATCACGATGTTATGTCGTAGTGCGGTTGGCTCACGCCTAACCAGTTATAACACTTGGGTAACTGGACCTCGTGAAGCGGGTAATGTTGATGGTCCTGAAGAGTTTCATTTAGTGATTGTCGATAATGGTCGCTCTGAAATTTTAGGCTCACAATTTAAAGATATTCTACGCTGTATCCGTTGTGGAGCCTGTCTAAACACCTGTCCTGCTTATCGTAATATCGGTGGTCATGCATATGGCTCTATTTATCCCGGCCCTATCGGTGCAGTTATTTCGCCACTCTTAGGAGGCTATAAAGATTTTCATGACTTACCTTATGCCTGCTCATTATGCAATGCATGTAATGTGGTCTGTCCGGTCAAAATCCCTTTAGCACAATTGATCCTTAAACATCGTCGAGTCATGGCGGAAAGTGGTTTAACACCAAAAGCTGAGCGTCGTGCAACCGGTATGTTTAATTACATTAATGCGCACCCCACGCTTTGGAAAGTTGGCATGAATGTAGGGGCTAAGATGGCGGGCTTGATGATCAAAAATGGCTCAACTCCAATCAAGATCAGTGTACTCAATGATTGGATGGCATCACGTGATCTCCCAAAACCCGATGGTTATAGTTTCCGTAGTTGGTTTAAGCGCCACAAAGCAGAAGGAAAAAAATAATATGTTAAACGAACAAAATCGTGCTGAGTTTCTGCAAACTATTGCTCAAAAATTAGGACGTGAGGTGACGCATACGCCAAAACCACAAGATCCCCCTATTAATAATTTAGCTAAAACACGCTTAACAAATTTAACCCAAGATGAATTATGCAAAGAATTTACTGATTTTGCACAAACCCAGCAAGTAAGATGCGTTATCACTAAACCAGAACAAGTGATAAATAGCTTAATAGCGCTTTGTGAAAGCTATGATTGTCAAGGCTCAGTGATAATAAGTGGAGATGAGCGCTTAAATGCACTTGGTGTAACACAAGCTATTAGTGAAAAATATGAAACTTATATTTGGGATCCTAAACTCGGTCATGAAAATATTATTCATGCTGAGCGCTCTCAAATAGGGATTGTCTTTGCGGAAGCGGGATTAACAGAATCTGGCGGGATTGTGCTGTTTTCTTCTCCGGAAAAAGGGCGTTCTGTCAGCCTGTTACCTGAAACCTCGATTGTTATTTTACGCAAAAGTGACATTTTACCGCGAGTGGCTCAACTTGCAGAGCGTTTACACAAAATGGCACAAGATGGGATCAGAATGCCTTCATGTATCAATTTAATTGGTGGTGCAAGCTCAACGGCTGATATTGAATTAATCAAAGTATGGGGAGTTCATGGCCCTGTTCATGCCGCTTATCTTATTATTGAAGATTGTTAGTTTAAACGAAACAATATAAAAACGATAACCAAATAACTTAACGTCATGGTCAACGGATTGACCCAAATACAAAACACCTTTTATACAGGTGTTTTGTATTTATGGCTTAATTAGTGAGTAATAATTTAGCTCGCCATTGATTTAATTTTATTTCACAAGCCAGTAGTACTTCATCAGCACCATTGCCCCTCATCATTAAAGCAGATTGACGTTGGCATTCACTACTTCTAAAAAGAATAAACTGCTCTTGTGAACTGACTAATGCATCAATAGCACTTTTAGCCGCGATAGAGTCACTATCTTCAAGGTCGCCTTTGCTTTTATTATAGATAACATTCAACTGCTCTTCAGATAATCTCAGTTCATCTAATAGACAAGATTTAATGGTTGTTTGGCTTGCATCTGTTGACAACTCATAACATTTGGTCAGGGGATCGTGATTTACTTGAGCAAAGGAGGAAAAAGAGATCAAACTCATTGTGAGTAAACTGTAAGAAATTAAAAGCGTACCTATCTTCACGTTGGCTCCCAATAATAAATTTTTTACTAAATTTGACTGTCAAATATAAGGTATTAAAGAATTAACACCACATCTATTAGTGCGAAAACACAAATTTAGGATATGTCGCATTAAGTGTAGAAAATAAATCTTAATAAGAAGTAAAACTATAATTAATAAGTCTTTAAATCTATCTATTTTATTAGTATTTTTTATAAAAAAGGTGTTTTAATAATAATCTTAGTAAGCGTTATATTTATCTATTGAGAGGATAATATACAAAAAATCAGGTTTAGTGTTTTTTCTCGATTTAAGTCAATTTTTTTTGATCCTCTGAAGTTCTATTTTTAGCAATAGAAGCAAAAAAATAGACTTTTTTTACTTGATGTCAATAGCAAAACAAAGCGTTTTGCAGTAATCTCATCGCTGATTTTTTGCTACTTTCTCCCTTTAAAACCTCTGGTGGTATGACAAATATGTTGTATAAATTTACCCCCATTATTCTGCTGATAATTTCCAATATCTTTATGACTTTTGCTTGGTATGGCCATTTAAAATATGGTAACAAGCCGTTAATTATAGTGATCTTACTCAGTTGGTTAATCGCTTTTGTTGAATACTGTTTTGCAGTTCCTGCAAACCGTATCGGCCACAACTATTACAGCGCAGCCGAATTAAAAACCATTCAAGAAGTCATCACACTAACCATTTTTGCTGTTTTTTCGGTGACTTATTTAGGTGAAAGTTTCACACTTAACCACTTTATCGGTTTTATTTTAATTGGTGCGGGTGCGTTATTTATTTTTAAGGGGCCATTTTAAAGAATAAAAAATAGTTGCTGATAAAATAAATGAAAATTTTCAAAACCTCATTTCGAAATGAGGTTTTTTGTTTTGTAGAGTCCCGCATTAGTCGAACAAAAAACAATCAAAATAATTGATTGCAATTATTAAGTACTAACCAGTAATTCATAGCAAGATTAAGTTATATCATTCAATAAATTACCACATCCCATATTATGCACTGCATTAGTAGAAATTTGACTACAAAAAGCAAATATTACTCTTGAAAAAATATTTTCATTCAGCGCATAATAGCTAGCTAAGAGAGGCATTGTTTCTCTTTCTTTCTTTGTTGCTTCTCTTAAGTGAAAACGATTTTCAAAAACTTCTTATATTACTTTAAGGTCAGATAAAACGGTATCTGGTATGAGCAAACATTCTAACGATTTTATTTATATGCAGGATAATCCCTGTATGCATTGTGGTGCATGTTGCGCCTATTTTAGAGTCTCTTTCTATTGGGCTGAAATGAAAAGTGGTGGTGGTGTTGTTCCTGACGAATTTACCGAACCCTTAACCCCTTTTCTATCATGTATGAAAGGAACTAATGAGAAACAACCACGCTGTGAAAAATTGATTGGTGAAGTTGGTGAATGCGTGAGTTGTGCAATTTATGAACAGAGACCATCCCCTTGCCGTGAGTTTGAACAATCTTGGGCTAATGGCGTAAAAAATGAAGCTTGCGATCGGGCAAGAGCCGCTTTTGGGCTTCCTCCTCTTCCTAATATTTCTCTACCGCATTCTGCGTAGAACATCAGAGGGGCTAGCCCCTCCTGAGTCTCTTTGATCACAATTTTGCACTTCTTTGCATAAAATAAAGAATTTTCACCAAAAATAGCATTATAAAATAATAGGTTAGTTTGACTTTATTTATAAATCATCTAGTATAGAGAGTAATCAATTAATAACGTGTATTTAGTGAGGTTTTTTATTTAAAAATAGCAATAAATTAGGAGGTCACTATGATCAGTAGCTCATTTTTCATTCTTTTCCTTTCCCTTATTTGTTCCGTTGCCGTTGTCAGTATGTTACTCGGTGGCTTAGAGGACTAATTATGAATATTTCTGATGAAAATATTCTCCCCCAGAAATAGACGCCCATACCAAAATAATTATTTTTAGTATGGGCGTCTATTAATATTATATTAATTAACTTTCTTTTTATTTTGCTATTACTCGTTATTAGTAAATATTTTTATATTCTATTTAAATCTAATTTTAATAACTGTAATGACCGGTTATTTTCCACGAAAATAAAACATCTTCAGCGACTTGTCCAAAACCAATATTATGCATCACTAAATAGCGCTGATTATCACTGCTTTTCTTGTCTATGACGAGACCAATATGAGGACGCCCATTATCTAAGCGCCAGCTAACAATATCACCAGGCAAGTAGTCTGACGCCTCTTTGCTAATAGGTTTCACCTTTCCCTTACGCGAGAAAAAAACTTCCAAATTGGGTACTCTGCGGTGATCAATATTAGTATCAGGTCGACTAAGCCCCCAGATACGTTTACTAGGGTAAAGTGCAAAATTGGCTTTGATATCTTCATGTAACAATTTTTGTAAATCAATGCCAATTCCTCGGTAACTACGAATAATCACATCACTACACACCCCATAATGAGCAGGCACATCACCATTAGGATAATTAATTTTACGGTAGGCTGGATCATAAATAACGGCTCTAGGTAGATCCGTTGCATAAGCCACCAGCTGTTTATTTTGTGTCGGTGTTATCGCTTGGGAAACAGAAATGGGTAAGATAATCAGAGAGAGAAAGCTAAATATGAATATTTTCAAAGAATTATTTCCATGTTGTATCAATCGATGATAATTAAAATCATCTTTATTTAATGACTTTATCATTTGCTAAATAGTGGGGTAAAAATATGAGAAGGATCTTAATTAACCATGACGCATCAATAAAAAAAACCGAGTTACTCTTAAAAGCAACTCGGTTGATATCAAAGAATGAAAGTGTTTAACGCAATTAGTTAAGCACAATATGGCTTTTGCGTCGTAAACTGGCAAATAACATATATACAGCTGTCGCTAATAACACGACAAAGAAAAAGTTCATAATGCCGTTACTTGCTTGTGACATAAACATACCTGCGCCTAATGGCCCCATTGCTGAACCCACGCTGTAACTTAATAACATCACCTGAGTAATTGCCACAATATAGCTCGCATTAACATGATCACAAGCTAATGTGATAGCAATAGGATAAAGTGCAAAAGATGACATTCCTAATAAAGCTAATGCAATAATTAACACCACATAGTCATTAGACAGATAAGTCATGCCCATCGCAAATACCCCAACTAAGCACATCATGGCTAATAATAGGGTTTTACTCATCATCACCGACAATTTGCTAATAATAGGCTGAACAACCATACCACCTAAAATAATTGCTGCCATCAACACCCCAATTTGGTCGGTGTTAAATTGTCCTTGATTTAAAGCCAATGGCATCATGCCATAAATACTCCCCATCACAACGCCAGAAACCATACAACCTACTAAAGAAGCTTTATTCAGCCGGCTAATCTGTTTAAGTGACAAACTTTTATGCTCGTGGCATTGGGGTTGTCCTTGTTTAAAAAACAAAGGAGGTAACACTGCAATTAATAGCAATGCCAATACCGCGATAAAAGGAATTGCCCCTTGCGTACCAATGGCACCAATAGCAAGCTGACCTAATGTTGTGCCACCATAAAGTGATGTCATATAAAAGCCCAAGCGTTTAGCTCGCTCTTTAGGATTATCACCAATTAATAACCATGATTCGACTACAACAAAGATACCCGCAACCGCCATACCACCGAAAAAGCGAGATACTAGCCATACCGATAAATAAGGTAACAGTGGCAAAATACTCACGGTGAATGCTAACAACAATAAAAACAGCACAAAAGAGAGCCTATGCCCTATTTTTGCAATAATAGGTTCGATCATCACTGAACCTATAAGTAATCCAATAAAGTAAATGCTTGCTAACCAGCTAGCATAAAAAGTATCAATACCAAAACTATCCATAGATAGTGGAATTAAACTCATTAAATAGCCTGATGCGATAGCAAATACCGTTAAACCCGCGACAGGTACTAATGTACTGTCACCTTTGCGTACCAAAGTAGTGTTCTGTTTCACTACCCTCGTCTCCACAATCAAAACGGTTAATCATGCGCTGTTTTCTCGAAGCCAGACATTGGCACTCCTTTCATCTAGAAAAGATGAAAGCAATAGTGATGAAAACAGTGGGTGGCGTCCCTAAGTTAGGGGTGCGTGAATATAGCTCGTTACTAAAAATAAATAAAATTATAAAATCTAATGCTAGCGAGTAATTTTATTTATCCTATCCGTTATTATCGTCCTTTCACGGTAAAAAAGTAGTCCTTGGCGCAAATTATTTTTTAAAATTGAGAATAATCTATAGTCTTTGTGATAACAGCGCACAGAGCAGAATAGCGGCTATTTTATTAAATAAAATAGCCGTTAATAACAACGCTTATTCTGTACTTTGTTCTAAAGCGGTTTTGATTGCATCAGGGATTGAACTGCCATGTCCTTTACCCGTAAAGAGGTAAAATTGGCATGTTTTGCCGGCATCAGTAAGATAATCACAGAGTTGTCGAGGAGTAAGCCAGCTACTACGCGTTTGATAGCGCAAGCGTTGCTCTTCGCTCATTTGAGAAAAATCAGGGGTTTCTTCTAATTCACCTAATGTAATGGTCACCGCAACATTATTGGGGATCTGTTGCCATTTATCTTGAGTGATCCACTCACCTTTTCCCCACCAAAGAGATGGGCTAGCAGCAATATAGCGTTGAAAAGCGTCTGGATGATTAAATAATGCATATAGCGTAAACACGCCACCAAAGGAGTGTCCAAATAGTGATTGCTCAGTAATAGTGATGTTTTCTTGCGCCGTCTGTGCTAGTACATAGGGTTTTAATTGGCTTACCATAAACTGATAAAACTGTTCAACATTACCGCCTTTGGCAAAGGCTTCGCCATGTACTCTTGGGGTATAGTCGTGAGTTCTTTCCGCTATAAAATAGGCCTTTTCACCTACATAGCCTAGGCTTGCAATAACAGGCAATGGCTTTTTCGCTTGCGCTAGTGCTTCATTCACAATAAGTGGAAATTGTGCATTTCCATCAACACTATACAGCACTGTTGTCTTAGGCGTATTTTTGGGGATCGCAAGAAAAAAGCGATACTGCTTTCCTTGATGCTCAACCTCTTTTTCCATAATGTGATAATAGGTTGATACTTGTGGTGTGAGTTGAGGAACTTGTTGATTAGGTCTTGCTTGCACAATAGAAGATAACATTATCATTCCACATAACATTAGTATTCTCATCAATCAGATACTCTGTAAGTTATTATCAAATGATGGCAGTAAGCCCCATAATAAATGAGGCTTACCTTTACTGAGATAGATTAAAAACTATATTTGATATTTGCCCAATAACGACGGCCTTCATCAACGACCCAGTTCCCCCCTTTATCGTTGACCGCAGGACCCGTTTCATCAGTAATATTCAATACGGCTAAATTTAGCATGGTATTTTTATTAAAGTTATAGGTCATTCCTAAATCAAAGGTTGTATAACCACTACGATAACGAGCGCCAGTATAACCATTTCGTTGAGCCGCCCAAATTTGCTTACCAGTATAGGCAGTATTGGCATAGAAACTGGTAGCTTCATCGTATTGCCAATCAACACGCGCATTGGCGCTATGTTTTGGTGTCATATCCAATGGATAACCTTTTAATGATTCACCAGAGCCTAATTTTTCGTCATCACTTTTACACTTAGAGTTGATATAAGTGTAATTAGCACTTACTCGCCAATTATCAGCGACAGGGAATGCAACCGCGGTTTCAATCCCTTTAATATTAGCTTTACCCACATTATCATATTGGTACAGTTTTAATCCGGTAATAGGATCGATTTCACCGGTATCGTAGTTGGTAAGCTTATCTTTAAATTCTGTATTAAAGAAGGTCACATTGGCGGTAAAACCATCACCATTGTCATAACCAACACCAATTTCTTGGCTAACCGAAGTTTCAGGTTTTAAGTCACGATTACCATACATAATCGCTCGCCCTTTTTCCGTTGATGTACCATATTGAGGGCTAATTTCTCGTAAACTCGGGGCTTTAAAGGCCTTAGCAATCCCCCCTTTTATAGTAAATTCGTCGGTTAAATGGTAAACCGCGTATGCTCTTGGGTTCCAGTGCTTACCATAGTATTCATGATCATCAAGACGTATTCCCCCAGTTAGGGCTAAATTATCAGTGACACTAAATTCATCTTCTAAAAATAACGCTTTTTGATCAGCGGTGATCGTAGATTGTTTGACCTCTTTACCGCCGACTGAAGATTCGTCTTTTAAACGTGCATATTGGTATTGACCACCAAAAGTCATCACATTATCAGGAAGGAATGCGGTAAATTTAGCATCGAAAACAGTATTAGTGATTTCAGGGCGGCGATCTTCATAATATTTGTAGCTATTTCCTGTCGCTTTATCTACACCTTCCGTCTTTTGAACACGCTTGGTTTGCTCTTGATAAACACTTAACTCAGAGTGCAAAATATCAAACTGATTTTTATAAGTTAATGCCCAATGGTTACGGTCATTATTCGTTTCTAGCATTTTGTTTTTATCAAGACGTCCACCACGATTGGTAAATTCGCTCATCGATTTACCCGGTGTTGTCGTGCGTTGTAGCGAATTGCGTCCAGCTTCTAATAAAATGGTTTGGTTATCTGTAGGAGTAAAAGCTAATTTGGCCGTAATATTTTTATTATCGTTACGCCCTTGCCCATACGTAATTTTATCTTCTGCACGTAAGTAGCTACTACCATAAAGTTGTAAACCTAATTTATCTTCAATTAATGGGCCTGAAAGATAAAAATCACCATTGATAGAATCTCCCGCGTCACGGTTATGTTGCAATGTTCCCCCCATGGAAACTGCACCATGCCACTCTTTAGTAACAGGCTTAGTAATAATATTAATCACACCGCCCATCGCATCTGAGCCATAAAGTGATGACATTGGCCCACGTATTACCTCGATCCGTTCAATGGCATCCGCAGGAGGAATAAATCCACCTTCATATCCACCACTCCCATTAGGGCGTGATTCACGACTATTTTGACGTCTGCCATCAACCAAAATCAGTGTGTATTCTCCGGGTAAGCCACGAATAGTAATTTCTTGTTTATTTGCATTACCATTCACACTGACGCCTTCAACCCCTTTTACGGCATCAGCAAGATCGTGTATCGGTTTTTTCTCTAATTGTTCTTTGTTGATTACCGTAATGCTAGCGGGTGCATCTGTTTGTTGCTGTGCAAACCCTGAGGCTGATACAACTAATCGTTCTACTTTATCTTCTTGTGCGTGTAGTGAATAAGAAGTCATTAAAATACAGGCTGTTAAAGCACTTATTTTAAATTTCATAACAAATCCCTGAAGTCAAATAATGGTTATAGTAATGAGAATGATTAATATTATCTTAATCAATTGACTGTGAGAATAATTTTCTTTTGCAATTTAGTGATATTTTTTAATCTGCATCAAAGCAATTTAGAGCAACAAAGATAAGAAGATTTGAATAGGCATTGAAGTGACAAAAAAAGCAGAGCTATTGGCTCTGCTTTTTTTTGTAATACATTGATAAATAAAATTAATTACTAATTACCAAAATACAGCATAAAGCACACAGAGGATGATCATAATGATATAAGAAGCAATATTGAACCCACTTTGGGTTTTAAATGTTGCATCAGTTAATACAATCGCCCCTACGCTATCATCACTTTTCGTTGAGGTTAAGCTGACCAAACCAATAACAACCGCGGTGAAAATAAAGGTATACATCATTTGGTCAAGGAATGGCATTCCTAGTGGCATTAATTTTAGGAATAAAGCAAAAGGAATAGAGAGTACAACCCCTATAATTGCCCCTTTGGCATTAGTTTTCTTCCAAAATAGTCCTAACAAGAATACAGCTAAGATACCAGGACTCACTAAACCTGTGTACTCTTGGATATATTGGAATGCCTGATCAATGCCCCCTAACAGTGGCGCAATAAAGCAAGCAATAATCAATGCAATCACCGCACTAATACGTCCCACATTAACTAAGCGGGTTTCTGAGGATTTTGGCCCAATATATTCTTTATAAATATCCATCGTGAAAATAGTCGCGATAGAGTTAAGCATGGAAGCTAAAGAAGAAACGATAGCTGCTGCCAGTGCTGCAAACACAACCCCTTTAGCCCCAATAGGTAAGAATTGTGTTAACCAAGGATAGGCTTTATCCGCTTGTGCTAAGGTTGGGATATGCTCCTGTGCCATTGTTCCTAATCCTGCCATCAGCGTAGGATCGGTTGTGATAACAAAAGCTGCGATCCCCGGCACAACAACTAAAATAGGCACAATCAGTTTTAAGAAAGCGGCAAACACTAAACCTTTTTGCGCTTCATTAATAGATTTAGCGGCTAAAGCACACTGAATAATGTATTGGTTAAAGCCCCAGTAATAGAGGTTAGCAACCCATAGCCCACCGATTAGCACAGCAATTCCTGGCAAATTCATAAATTGTGGGTTTTCTTTTGCTAAGATCATTTTAAAGTGATCTGGCGCGGCGGCTGTCATCTTACTTAAGCCTTCCATTATTCCGCCATCACCACCGATATAGCTAACAGCAAGTACGGTGGTGAAAAGTCCACCGAGGATCAGGAAGAAAACTTGTACAACATCCGTCCATGCAACCGCTGAAAGTCCACCGTAAAGCGAGTAGATAACCGCAAATAGTGCCAGACCAATAATGGCATACATCATCGGCACACCAAGAATGGTTTCTAACGCCAATGATCCCAAATACAATACAGATGTTAAGTTAACGAAAATAAAGAGTGCTAACCAGAATACGGCGAGGATCGTCTTTAAATTACGACTTTTAAAACGATTCTCAACAAATTCAGGAATGGTATAAATGCCTTTTTCAATAAAAATAGGTAAAAAGTATTTAGCAACAATGATTAACGTCAATGCTGCCATCCATTCATAAGATGCAATAGCAAGACCTATCGAAAATCCTGAGCCAGACATACCAATGAATTGCTCAGCTGAGATATTAGCAGCAATAAGAGAAGAACCAATCGCCCACCAAGGCAGTGTTTTACCCGCGAGGAAGTAATCCTTTGTTCCTTTTTTAGCTCCATCTTTTGAACGAGAAACCCATAATCCAAGGCTAATAATAATGATGACATAGAGGGCAAAGATTGCATAATCTATTGTGCTTAATCCAACACCTTCTGTATGCATAATATTTTCCTTTCAGACCCATAGAGAGAAGAGAATATTAATGTAAACGTTTCCACCTGCTTTTTCCGTTACTCCGTTCACAATTTTATCGCCTATGTTAAAAATCGGATCGATAAAGCACATAACAAACGATTACCTTAACTAATAAATCAACAAAATTCGCTGATTTCACTTTATGCTCTTTTAATTGAGAAAAAAGTTATCGCTAAAAATAAAAAAAATAGAGAGAGTTTGATAACGGTTACAATAAATAACCAGATAATAATAAGAATATTTTTAAGTGATAAAACAGATAAAAAAGGCGCTTAAATAAACTGTTATAAACTTCTGAGCCTATTATCAGAAGTTTATAACATGTTTAAAGTATAATGGATGATTAAGAAAGGTGGCTTAAATTATAAACGGAGTTGCGCTGAACCAGAGTGGGTGAGTAAATACGCTGCTTTTGGGTTAAAGCTTCCCCTTGAGAAAGCTTTAACGCTAATGTTGCTGCTTGCTCTGCCATCATATGTATCGGATAACGCACCGTAGTTAGTCGAGGATGAATATAACGAGCGATAAGTACATCATCAAAGCCAATCACTGAAATTTTTTCAGGAACAGGGATCTCATTTTCATCAAGCACCGATAATGCCCCTGCAGCCATAAAGTCGTTATAGGTGACCACTGCTGTAAAATCTATCGACTTGGTTAATAGACGCATCATCGCTTGCTCTCCCCCTTCGCCTTCTGGCTCGCCATATTCGACATAGCTTTCAGGCAAACTAATATTATAAGCTGCTAAAGCAGCTTTATATCCCGCAAGCCTTTGGCTGGTATCTTCAATATGGTGAGTGGATGAGATATAGGCGATTTGAGTATGACCCTGACGAATAAGATGTTCGGTGGCAATCCATGCCCCTTTATAGTTATCTAAGGCGACACAACGTTCCGCAATTTCTGGGATAAAACGGTTAATTAATACCATGCTATTAACTTCATTGGCATAAGCTAACAACTCTTCATCAGAAAGTGCCTTAGAGTGGATCACTAAACCATCACAACGGCTGTTGATCAATAGTTCAATAGATTGGCGTTCATCTTGCGCATCATGGTAACCATTACACACCAGAATATGTTTTCCCGCTTTTCTGGCAATATTATCGACCGCTTTGACCAAGGTCCCAAAAAAGGGATCGGATACGTCATGCACCAAAACACCTAATGTTTGGGTACTTTGACTGACCAGTGCTCGCGCAGCAGCATTGGGGCGATAACCTAATTTTTGCATTGCCGAATTGACAATCTCTATCGATGCTCGGCTCGCTTTTGGTGAGTTATTAATGACCCGAGATACCGTAGCAACAGAAACACCCGCTTCTTTTGCCACATCCTTGATAGTTGCCATATCCACCTCATAAATAACTCTTATTCTGCATTAAAAACCTTGTGTCATTAATCGATGGCTAAGAAAAAGAGTAAGTTATAAAACAAGTGGCATGATTATCAGTGAAGATAAGAAATTTAAAAAGTAAAATGATCAAATAAACAGTAAAAAAGGAAAGCGTTTACACTTTCCTTTATCTATTACTGATAAAATTTATATATTGTTTGGCTATGCCACGGAGTATTTGCAGCTAAAATACCTTGGTTCTCACCCCATTCAGGATGATTCGGCCCATCAGGAAAATATTGTGTCTCTAAAGCCAGCCCCGAATAATTACCATAACGACGAGTTTTTCCTTTACTCTGTGCCAAAAAATTTCCTGTATAAAACTGTATAGAAGGCATGGTAGTAAAAACATCCATTTTAAGCTCACCTTCAGGGGCAATAACTGTGGCAATCGATGCTTTATCTGCTATTTTTTGTTTGTCTAAAATAAACGCATGATCATAGCCATTAGCGGCTTTTTGACATTCATCTCGCATAAAATCGATGCCGATACGTTTTAATTGGCGAAAATCGAATCCCGTCCCAGTCACATCGACAATTTCCCCTGTAGGAATATTACCCGCGCCATTTTTTAAGTAGTGAGAAGCGTGGATAACTAAATCATGTTCAAGAGCCGTTCGCTGAGTATGCTCCCCAGCTAAATTAAAATAGGCATGATTAGTTAAACTCAACGCTGTCGTTTTATCACTAATGGCCTGATAATTAATATGAACTTCATTATCATCCGTTAATGCATATGTCACACTGGCTTCGACAGTACCGGGAAATCCTTGTTCACCATCTGCAGATAGCAAGCTTAAAGTGACCGACTGTGTGGATTGCGCCACAATAGTCCAGCGACGATGGCTAAAATTTTGTTTACCACCATGTAGCGTATTGTTGCCTTCATTAGCAACAAGGCGATACTCAGTTCCGGCGATGGTGAATTTAGCCCCAGCAATACGATTAGCAAAACGCCCTACCGTTGCGCCAAAATAGGCCGTTTGCTGTTGATGGGCTTTCATATCTGCAGATCCTAAAAGCACATCGCGACGATAGCCATTAACAGGGACAATACAACTTAACCATGTCGCACCAATATCCATAATGGAGATAGACATACCAAAACGGTTTGTTAAAATCACGACTTGAGCAGGCAAACCATCAAAAGCGGCTTGTGTGGTCATCTGTTCAGGCTTAAAAAAACGGTTTTCATTTAATGCCATTAGTTATCTCCAGATAGCCCGCCCCTTGGCTTGCAGAGCAGACATAAATAGTTTCTTTTAAACCTGTTTGGGTTTTATATTGGGCTTCAACCGCTTGTGTCACTTTTGCAACTAAATCAGGAGTCACCAGCGCCACCACACAGCCGCCAAAACCTCCGCCAGTCATTCTAACGCCACCTTGCGAACCAATCACTGATTTAACAATTTCTACCAGTGTATCCACTTCGTTAACGGTTATTTCAAAGTCATCACGCATAGAGATATGTGATTGTGCCATCAACTCACTAAGTTTAGTAAGATCGCCTTGTTTTAACGCCTCAGCCGCTTGTAAAGTACGCTCATTTTCGGTGATCACATGACGAGCACGTCGATATACTTTATCATTCATCAGTGCCTTTTTCGCTTGCAATTGCGCTAAGGTCGCATCTCGTAATGCAGTAACATTTAATATTTTTGCCGCTTCCTCACACTGTTGACGACGCGTATTATATTCGCTATCGACTAACCCTCTTTTTTTATTTGAGTTAATAATCATCACTACCGCACTTTCTGGCATTTTTACCGCCGTAGTGGCTAATGAACGACAATCAATTAATAGTGCATGGCTCTCTTCACCACATGCAGAAATAAGCTGATCCATAATACCGCAATTGCATCCAACAAATTGGTTTTCTGCTTTTTGACCGTTAAGGGCAATTTCTTTTTGACTAATAGGAAGTTGATAAAGTGTTTTTACTGTTTGTCCTATAGCCACTTCTAATGCAGCTGAAGAGCTTAAGCCAGCCCCTTGAGGCACATTACCTGTAATGGCAATATCCATACCCTGAAATACATATTTGGCTTGTTGTAAAAAATGAATAACGCCACGAATATAGTTAGCCCACATTTTATTAGGTAAAAACTCAATGGGATGTTCGAGAGAGAATTGATCTTGCGCATTCTGATAATCAACCGCAATCACACGAATAAGATTATCATCTCGTTTGGCGGCAGCAACTACCATTTGATAATCAATGGCACAAGGAAGAACAAAACCATCGTTATAATCAGTATGCTCACCAATCAGATTAACTCTGCCTGGAGCTTGAATAAAATGTGTTGGGGCATAACCAAAAATAGAGGTAAAAGAATGAGTCACATTATTAATCAGTGCCTGCATAATAAATCCTTAACTTAAAATTAAGTAATAACAACCTGTTACATCAATATAATAGTGATGCATCCTAGGCTAGGTAGTGATTTAAAAAGCGTCCGCCATCAACCCGTTAAGCTAATTTTCTTGCTCTTTATAATGGATATCGCTTACTTGGCGTAAATTATAAGCAGCTTGCTCTGGCGTTAAGTCGCGTTGCGATTCAGCCAACATTTCATAACCCACCATAAATTTACGTACTGTCGCAGAGCGTAATAACGGCGGATAATACAGGGCATGTAATTGCCAATGCTCAATGCTTTCGCCCTCTTTAAAAGAAGGTGCAAAATGCCATCCCATTGAATAAGGAAATGAACAATGAAATAGATTATCGTAACGACTGGTTAATTTTTTTATTGCCAAGGCTAAATCATCACGTTGTTCAGCCGTTAATTCACTCATTCTGCGAATATGGCTTTTTGGTAATAGCATGGTTTCATAAGGCCATGATGCCCAATAAGGCACGACAGCTAACCAGTATTTAGTTTCAACCACGGTTCGACTACCGTCTTCAGATTCAGCTTTAACATAATCCATTAATAGATTACGGCCATATTGATTAAAATAGTCTTTTAATTGGCTATCTTTGCGTGCTAATTCATTAGGTAAAAAATCACTCGCCCATATTTGCCCATGAGGATGAGGTTGAGAGCACCCCATTGTTTCACCTTTATTTTCAAATACTTGTACCCATAGATACTCTTTGCTTAGCGCTTCTATTTGGTTATCCCAAGTATCAATGATTTTACGTAGGCTACTAATAGGTAATTCGGGAATAGTTTTACTATGATCGGGGGAAAAACAAACAACACGACTGATCCCTCTCACCGCTTGAGTCTGGAAGAGTGGATTATCGGATACCTCAACACTATATTGGTCTGTCAATAATGCAGAGTGATCGTTATTAAAAACATAAGTGCCTGTGTAATCAGGATTTTTATCACCCGAAACTCGGGTATTCCCTGGGCACAGATAACAATGTGGATCATAAGAGGGAAGTGTCGCTATCTGAGGTTTTTCATCTTTGCCATTCCATGGTCGTTTTGCTCTATGGGGTGAAACTAATATCCACTGCCCAGTCAAAGGGTTATAACGACGATGAGGATGCTCAACGGGATCAAAAATCAGTTTTGACATAATCTTCTCTCTTATTTATTAAAGATTATCTGATAGCGTTTTTATGATCTATTTCAGATAACCGTTAGGATTTTGTGATTGCCAACGCCAAGCATCGGCTGCCATATCATCAATAGAGCGAATGGCTTTCCAGTGTAAGTCTTTTTCTGCTTTGGCAGGACTTGACCAACATTGTGCGATATCTCCTGGGCGACGTGGCTGAATTTCATAAGGGATTGCTTTACCACTGGCTTTACGAAATGCTTCAATCATTTCAATCACACTGGTGCCATTCCCTGTGCCTAGGTTATAGATATGTAACCCTGCTTTTTCTCCTAACGCATTTAAGGCGGCAATATGACCATCAGCTAAATCCATAACATGGATATAGTCACGTACACCAGTACCGTCTTTTGTTGGGTAATCATCACCAAATACCGCGACTTTTTCACGACGACCTATCGCAACTTGCGAGATATAAGGCGTTAAATTATTAGGAATACCCTTAGGATCTTCCCCCATAGTGCCAGATGGATGAGCACCTACTGGATTGAAGTAGCGCAGTAAACTGATAGACCAACTCTCATCTGCAATATAGAGATCAGACAAAATACGCTCGACCATATATTTACTGGTGCCATAAGGATTGGTAGTGCCACCAACAGGTGACTCTTCAGTAATAGGCACAGTTTGAGGATCACCATAAACCGTGGCTGATGAGCTGAAAATAATACTTTTTACGCCCGCATCACGCATACAACGAACTAACACCAAAGTACCGTTAACATTGTTGTCATAGTATTCGATGGGCTTTTCAACAGATTCACCTACCGCTTTTAATCCAGCGAAATGGATCACTGATTGAATAGAGTGCTGAGTAAAAATTGTGGCCAGTCGTTTTTCGTCACGAATATCCCCCTGATAAAACAGTGGGCGTTTTCCTGTTAATGCTTCAATTCGGTTAAGTACCTCTTCATTTGCATTACTGAGGTTATCCAAAATAATAGGCGTCATGCCTGCTTCTAACATTTGCACGCATGTATGACTACCGATATATCCCATTCCACCCGTAACTAAAATTTCCACATTCACCTCTTTTGATTTATTTCAAATGAAAAGCGTCAAGCGGTTTTGTTGATTGCCTCAGAGTTTAACAAGTTCAACAAACTAATTTCGTGATCAAACCGACATTTAGTGTAAACGTTTACACGCTTTTCTTATTCCTTAATTATTTAATAAAAACGACCTAATATAACCGTATTACAGCAAATTATTGTTAATAATCGTTATATAGTTATTTTAGAGAGAACTGCCCTCTTCACCATAAAAGTAAACGATTACATTATACTGAATACTTTAATTATATGATAAAACTGATATTAATTGGTTTTTATCATACCTTATTAACATCCACGCTAATATGCTTTACAGTGAAATTAAGAGTAGCCTCAATAGATGAATTGAAGAGAAGAGAGTGTGATTTATATCTATTAGTTAATACCAATTAGGAGAACGCTATGAAACCCGTTGTAATACTTTATCAACCGCTTCCAGAAAAACTGCAACAAAAATTATCTGCCGTTGCTGAGGTAAAACAGTTTAACGCGCTCTCTCTCGATTGTGCCGATTTTAAAGCCACCCTCGCTCATGCTGAAGGATTGTTAGGTGCAGGCGGTAATATCGATAAACACTTTATTGAAAAAGCGCCAAAACTAAAAGCCGTATCAACGATTTCTGTCGGTTATGATAATGTGGATGTTGCCGCGCTCACTGAACGTCATATCAAATTGATGCATACACCTACGGTATTAACTGATACTGTCGCTGATACAATGATGGCGCTTGTTCTTGCCGTCTCTCGTCGTATTCCTGAACTAGCCGATAATATAAAACAAGGTTTATGGGTAAAAAGTATTACGCCGGATTGGTATGGTACTGATGTTCACCATAAAACCATGGGAATTATTGGTATGGGGCGTATCGGTAAAGCATTAGCACAACGCGCCCACTTCGGTTTTGATATGGATATTATTTACCATTCTCGTACTGAATATAACGATGTTAACCAGCATTTTAATGCTAAATTTTGTTCCCTAGAGATGCTTTTACAACAAGCCGATTTTGTCTGCATTACTTTACCGCTAACGCCAGAAACTCATCATCTGTTAAGCGCAAAACAGTTTGCATTAATGAAAGCTGACGCCTATTTAATTAATGCCGGACGCGGTGCCGTGGTTGATGAAAAAGCATTAATTAACGCATTAGAGCAGCAACAAATAGCTGGAGCCGGATTAGATGTGTTTGAGCAAGAGCCACTGCCAACCTCTTCACCACTTTTAACCATGAAAAATGTTGTCGCCTTACCCCATATTGGCTCTGCGACTAAAGAGACTCGCTATGCAATGGCTGAATGTGCCGTTGACAATCTGATTGCTGCATTAACCGATAATGTAAAAGAAAACTGTGTTAATTTTTAATTAAGCAAAGAATAAAAACAAAAAGGTAATAAATACAATTTATTACCTTTAAACTATCAAATAGTTAACGCTAAATTAAGCAGGATCGACGTGTATCATCACACTTAAAATCTGTGCATGCTGTTTAAGTACTCTATCATGGGCATTGACCACAATATCATGACTTTGATTGACCGTTAATTCGCCTTTAATTTCTAAATGGACATCAACTAATAAATAATCACCTGCACGACGGGTTTTTAAATCATGTACCCCTTGTACTCCTGGTGTGGTGATTAATGTATTGGTGATCTGTTCAAGTGTTTCTTCATCAGCGCCTCTATCCATGAGATCTTGCAAAGCTTGATAGGTAAAACGCCATCCCATACGGCCAACAAATAGCCCGACAATAAGTGCTGCTAGTGGGTCAAAGAATTTAAATCCAGCAAGGCTACCAATGATCCCTATTGCAACCACTAAAGAAGAGGCGGCATCTGAGCGCGCATGCCAAGCATTGGCCACTAACATACTAGAATCGACTTTTTTGGCTACAGCTAACATATAACGAAATAACCCTTCTTTAGCCGCTAATGCCAATAAAGCCACATAAAGCGCGATGCTATGAACATCAGGAATGATTGAAGGATCTAACATTTTATGGATAGCAGAAAATATCATTCCCAAACCAACAATCAATAAAATCGTCCCTAACACTAATGAAGCGGCATTCTCATAGCGAAAATGTCCATAAGGATGATCGGCATCGGGTTGCTTTTGACTGCCTTTATTCGCAATTAACACCACGAAGTCAGCAATTAAATCAGACAGTGAATGAATACCATCAGCAATTAAGCCTTGGGAATGTGAGAAGAAACCAATTGTGATTTGAAATATGGATAAAAAGATATTAACAAAAACACTGACCAATGTGCTTTTCTTGGCCGCTTTGAATTTGTCAGATTGTGTTTTCTCAGCCATATTCAACTCAATATCATCAATGTGATTATGTGTCATAATAATAATCTTATTCTGTATAAATAGCCTACCCTATTTGTTTATAACGAATAGAGTTCCATAGGTTATTTCAGGTTCCATAACTCATTGGTGAGGATAAAGGACGACTCTGAATAACAATCCTGTTTAGGGACTAAGATTGCTGTCCAAACATCATATTGAGATGCTATTAACGGTTAATATGCCATACTTTATTGATTAAGTCTCTAAAAAATTACCAATAAAATCCTATAGATACAGAACAATAATATAATTGATAATCATTCTTTTGTGCATTTTCCTCTAGATAGCTAATTAAAATACTTTTATTTTAAATATCATCTTATTTAACTCATTCCTGTCAATAAGTTAAGATTGATATAGTTTTATTCTGCCTTTTTAGCTTTTTATTTTAAAAGCACTAATTATTACTATAATATAAATAATTAAGTGATAGAATAATCATTCTCACTCTTATTTAGAACGTAGATCACAGCTATATTTTTTATATTCAGTGATAATAGAGTTATATTTTAAAACTAACGTTAAGTGAGGTTTGTAATGTACAAAAAAATTCTAGTTCCTATCGATATTCTAGAAGATGAGCTTTCTCAGGAACTGATCACTCACATTGAACAAATTGCTCAAGTTGGCAAACCCGAGATCCACTTCCTCACCGTTATTCCAAATGCAGAACTTTTCTTCGGTATTGAGTTTGCCGCTATTCCTGAAAAATTTAAAGACTCTTCAGAGCGCACTCGCCTCGCTTTTATTGCTCTGCAAGATATGATCAAAGATACGAAAATTCCCGATGAGCAAATTGTTTGCAATGTCGGTGTTGGTAATGCAAAAGATGAAATTTTAGAGTATGCACGTCAAATCGATGCAGATTTAATTGCTATTGCTTCACATCGTCCTAATGTTTCTTCCTACTTATTAGGCTCAACAGCATCATCTATTGTTCGCCATGCAAAAATGTCGGTATTAGTGATCCGTTAGTTGTAAAAAAAGCCCTTTGAAAACAAAGGGCTTTCCACTCAATAATCATTAAAGATCAATCATTATTTCTTTGTTGAATCTTTAACCTCGTCAGAAGTAGACCACACACGATATTTCACATCTACATCTTTTGGTGCATAGACAACAATAGGTAATTTGCTGTTATAGCGGATAAATGCCGCTTGCCCCATATTAGCTTGAACAAAGGCGGGTTTTTTAGTGTTATCAAGACAACCCATCATCGTAGACATTGGGCCATTTAAGTCGCTTACGATATAGTAATCATAACCCCAACCTTCGAGATCTTTTTTATCTAACTCAGCACCAAACCATTGACGATTACAATCAACCATCATCTCTTTACCCACGATCAACTCAACTTGGTAATTGCCTTCGTTTTCTTTTTGTTCTAACTCAATAACATGACGAATTTGATTTTCCTTTGCTTTAGGATAAGGAGCGACTTTTTCTAAACTATCAACCGCTTGTGCGCAAGCAGACAAAGACATCGCTGCAACCAAAGATAAAATTACTTTATTCATCATTTTCTCCATATTCACAGCGCCAAATCGCTGTTAACAAATTTTGCTTAGATATTTTTATTAGTAATCATCTTAATACTAGCATTTTATAATATAGATGCTAACACTTTAGCAGATCTCTCTCTGAGAGGATTATTCTGATAATTTTTAAAGAACTCATTCTTTTATTGATGAAATGTAAATTTGTGATGCACTAACGTGCAGATCAGCTATCTATGATTATACTGAAATAGAGATCGCAATTTCTTTCATTAGGAGGTTATATGTTCTCAGAAAGACAATCACTGGTTTCTCAGTTAAAAAATACCCATCCTCGTTTCCAAGCTCTCTATGATAAACACCATCGACTTGATCAAGAAATTGCTAAATTAGAAGGACCTAATGGCGCAGGCTACAATGATGAAGTTGCAAAACTAAAAAAAGAAAAACTCTATCTAAAAGATGAAATGCAAAAAATACTTCAACAAGCTGAGAAATAAACCGTTCTTTACTACGGCGCAAATATTATTTATCAGCGACCTGAAGCGATGACCTTTTGTCATCGCTTTTTTATGATTAAAAACAAAGTTTCCCTCCTAAAAAGATGCATAATAAATACATCTTATATAATTAAGGGCTAACAAATGGCATCTATACATGGTCATGAAGTATTACATATGATCCTTTCATCAAAAGTGGCGTTTACGCAAAGATCACTTATCGAGGCAATTCATCAACGTTTTGGGGAAGAAGCGCGCTTTCATACCTGTTCTGCTGAGAATATGACAGCGGCCGAATTAGTGGCATTTTTAGAAAAAAAAGGAAAATTTATTGCTGCTGATGGCGGTTTTACTACCAGTGAAAACAAAATTTGTCGCCATTAGTAATATCAATAAGTAGATTGCCAGTAAGCAACATGTTTGGCATGTTGTTAACTATCTATCTGATCAATAAAAGTAAGATGCTCTGGCAATCTCTGTTTAACTTAATTGGTCGTTAATCATCATTCGTTTGGAGCCAACTATCATCTTCCCAAACACTTTGAATTAACTCCATAATATGCTCATGCTTAGCTTCATCTTTTACGCCCGTGACTTGGATCGTATTCATGCTACTAAAAGCGATACGAAACTGCATATCAGGATAAATAGGAATAATTTTTTTTCTTAGTTCATGTTCTAACAGCGGAAATAGTGAGTCAGTGACATTAGATTGTTTGTTAAATAAAATTTCCACACGCATTATTTTCACCATACCAAGGCAAATAAACTGTATATAAATACAGTATTATATAATCAAAAAAAAGAAAAGTATTTTTGCAAAATTTTTTCTTTTTTTGCCTTAAAAATAGCCAATTAATTTATCATCCCAGTCATGCGTTATGATAAAATGCATTTTAAATGCAACAATAAGAAGTGAGAGTACCATGTCAGGTAAAAGAATTAATCGAGAGAAGCAAACCATCCAAAAAATGGTTGCTCTGTATGAACGAGCGCATCCTAATACCGACCCCGAGTATTATCAGCAATTAGTGACATATGCTTATAAAAGACTAGATAAATGTCGCTATGGTGAGGAAAAACCCGCCTGCAAACAATGCCCAATTCACTGCTATCAGCCAGTAAAAAGAGCAGCAATGAAACAAGTCATGCGTTGGGCGGGGCCTCGAATGCTAATTTATCATCCCTATTTAGCAATTAGGCATCTTATTGATGATAAGAAACCCGTTCCTGCATTACCGGCTAAAAAATCTAAACGTTTATCGGGAAAATAAAGTCTGCTTTTTTTAATCGGTATAATACATGTTGTGCTAAAGGGTGTGTTTTATCTAGAGATGGATGCATAAAATATTCAGACTTCTTCATACCGAGTTTTTTCATCACCCCTTCTGAGGGTAAATTGGTCACGGCGGTAAATGCCACCACTTCTTCCAGTTTCAACTGTTCAAAAGCATATTTTAATACTGTTAAGGCCGCCTCATAAGTGTACCCTTTACGCCAATGAGATTGTGCAATACGCCAACCTATTTCAACACACGGATTAAAAGGCAAAGGGGCATTAGGAATATTTAATCCAACAAAGCCAATAAGCTCTTGAGTCTCTTTTAATTCAACGGCCCAAAGTCCCCAACCATTTTGCTGAATAAATTTATCACGCAATGTATCAACCATTGCATCGCTTTCTGCGCGGGTAAGTGGTGAAGGGAAATAACGCATCACCGATGCTGAGGCGTTAATATGTAAAAAAAATGGCGCTTTATCACTTTCACGCCATTCTCGTAAACGTAATCGAGGAGTAGCCAATTCCATCATTATTCTCATTCTAATTAGTTAGGATAATAATGATAAAATAAAACAGATCATAAGTAATAAAAAGAGAATCGCTTTTATTTTTTATTTTCTTTTAGTTTACTTTCTGCAGTTACAGACTCTTTATTGGTATTAACTGTACCTTCTTTAATAGATACAACACGTTGCTGTGCAACGGCTTTAGCTTGGTGTTCAACCTGTTCAGATTGTCCAGTAAAGACACCGCCACGTTTAATTGACATACTGCCACAACGACTAGTGCCACGTAGTTCACCATGCTCTAGAATATCAAGATTGTTTGCGGCACAAATACCTTTAACAAAACCATCAATAATGATGTCTGGCGCCGTTAATTCCCCTTCAACTTGGCCCGCATGCATAACACGGATCACGCCATCTTTTACATTGATATTCCCTGAAATTTTACCCCAAATTTGAATATCACCATCAACGTTAATATCACCTTGAAATACAGTGCCTTTAGCAATAATGGTATACAATTTTTGCTCCGGCATAGGCTTTTTTTCTTCTGCCATAACTGGAGCAATAGGCTCCGCGGCTTTTGGTGTTTCTGTTTTTCGACTAAACATTGCCGTTTTTTTTAACCTCAAAGTTATAGAGTAAATAATAATGCTAAAAATTAGGATAAGGGTGATCAAAAGCTCACCAGCTATTTGATATCGCCAAAAAGCCATTAATGCACATGACCAAATAATCCATATTATGCTAAATATAATATCCCGCTGTGTTCGCTTATTATCCATAATTAGCTATATCTGAACCTCCCTGATAATAAATACACCAGCTCTACTTATTATTTTAATAAATAATTATTCAAGTCGATGGCGATAATAACGCCATATATCATCCCCAATTTTGGGCTTTGCTTTTTAGGGAAAAGGTCGATTTATAAGTAGATAAAAAAGAGATAACAATTAATTTTTTGCTAATTTATGAATAAGATGCACACTTTCCCATCCTATAATGATGATAATTTATAACACGAATTAACATATAGCTAATCGCATCTATTGATAACAACTTGATTATTCAAAAATCTTCAACAAATGGAGGAGAGCTAACAAAACAACAATAAAACCATCACAGATAAAATATGAGACATTAGTCACAAAAATAAACTACCGTCTATTTTTAAGACTAATTTCTTGATACATTACTGGCCATTTTTATGATAGACGTTAATTTTTATGTTTTCATAATGTTAAAACTATATAAAGACGAAAAAATATACTTGGGGAAAATTTATAGCAAGTTTATTTGCTTCTTTGCCATACTAAAAAAGATAATAATATATAGTGAAAATAACCTATAAAAATTACATTTTATTTTTTTTATCAAATAAATTCATTGCAAAAAACACTCATTTAATATACAAAATAAAAACATATACACAAAAATTTATTAACAACTCATATTAAACAACTTTATAGTGTTTAAAAAACACCCTTATTATGCTTTAC